>JAITAH010000096.1 GCA_031284225.1 Dysgonamonadaceae bacterium
CGGCAACATCTGTTCCGATTTCTTTACAGTTACGATGTTCCACCGGATAATAACGCTTCCGAACGGGCGGTAAGAACGTTCAAAGTCAAACAGAAAGTTTCCGGACTTTTCCGTTCAACTGACGGCGCTACGGCTTTTGCCATCATCCGTTCTGTTATTGATACGACTATCAAAAATTCTCAAAATGTTTGGAACGCTTTGAATTCTGTCGCTGGTATAGCTGAATAGTTACTCAATTTTTAATTTTTAATTATTCGGCATTTGTTCACCCCCAATAGTAATTTTACGGGAAGCCTGCCTGTTTTCCTCCAAACGTACTGACGTTTTTCACGTCCTCTCCCTTACACCCTCTCCAAATCGGAGAGAGGTCAGGGACGAGGAACTACACCTTTTCAAATTTCAACGTAGCTCGCATCTCTTTCAAATCGACGCCCCGCCGGAAAACCACTTTCGACGATTTGATGAACGAAGCGTTGAAATTCTCTGCCGTTTCCGCGCCGTCGTTGCTGATGCTGATTTGAAAAGATCCGAAATCGCCGAAGCGGACAATTTCGCCGTCGCTTGTCGGGAATGTCGGGTTGTCATCGCTTTTGTATTGTTTGAATGGCGTTTATAAAAATTTTCACGCTGGGCGATAAAGGTATGATTTTATTTTGAAACAAAAAACAAATTTTGAAAATTTTTGCGAAGATAAAAGAATAAAGAAGATAGACGCAGACATAAAAGATCAAAGACGTTTTTAATCTTCTCTGTCTCTATCTTTCTTCTTTATTCTTTTGTCTTTTATCTTAATAATATAACGCAAATAAAAAAGAGGATGTATCAAAAGGTCGATTTCTCGTCATTGCGAACTGCGAGGAACGAAGCAGGAAGCAAACCAGATTATTGATTATTAATGGATTGCTTCGGGCGAACGCCCTCGTAATGACGGTTTTGTTACTTTTGATACAGCCCTTTTTCAAAAAATCTAAGGTTCCGTTACCAATTTCTTCTGAGATTTAACACTCCCGTCGGTAAAAGTAGATACTTCGATAACGATCCCTTTCGCAGGTCGGGGTATTTCTTTTCCCAACAAATCGAAATAACGTACTTTGAAAATGGTTTTTCCGCTATTGTCGAAAACAGGTCTAATGCCTGTGTTGCTACCTGATACGTAATCTACCGCATTTTTTACGATTGTCAGATAATCGGCAGTCAGGTAACCTGCTGTTTGTTCGCTTACGCCGATGTAAATATTTTTAGCGGTAATTGTAACGCCGCCTGTGATAGGACGGTCGCCGGCGCCGGCGTCATCCATTACCGAATTTGCAATCAATTCAAAAATAACCGGAGCTTCGGGATAACTTGTCGAAGTGGTGGGTACTTTTGCCAAAGAGACAAGGTTAGCCGCATTGTTGCCAATCCAGCCTTCCGGATCCATTGGCGTCAAAATCCTGAAACTTGCATGTTTCGAACCGCTTGCCAATGGTATATCGGCGCTTGTGTTAAGGCCTTTGAAAACCGGATGTGCAGCATCTACCACCGTAACGCCGGTCGGAACCGCATCCAACGACGAGCCTTCGATATTTTTCGGCGATCCCCAATTCCAGCGACTCGACTGCAACATGAACGGCTTCAGGTTGACAATCGGATATGCGCAGTCTTTCAAATATTTCAACCCTGCATCACCCGAACCCGGCAAAGCTGCTAATACCAGGGCTTTATAAGTATCCGCGCCACTAAGCAGGTTGGTATTGGAAGAAAGCAGAATATCTACTTCGTAAGTTTCTTTTAATTTGTCGATAATAGCAACATCGCCGGCGTCAGTCGGTTGTGCATTGTTAGTGATGTAGGCAATCAATGGTTTCGTAGGTACGGTTACGGAAATGCTTCCCGTAAGCGGATCGGTAGTGGCAACGCCATCGGTTGCCGTGATTGACCAGGAGTAATCTCCTGCGGCTGCTGGCGTTCCCGAAATGGTTATATTTTTAGCGTCAACGTCGGTGTTAACTGTTATGCCTACCGGAGTTGAACCGCCTGTCCAGGCAAGAGTGGCCGATGTTGCCGAGCCGCTCCAGTGGTACTCTATGGGCGTAATACTTTGGCCTAAGAATATGTTTTGTTCGCTTTCGCCCGACACTTTGGTCAGATACGGAACAGTGGTCGGCACTAATTCGCCCAATGTAACTTTAACGTAGGCAACGCGGAACGTCTGAGCTTTGTTTCCTATCGTATCGCCTTCATTCGCAAGAATATAACCATTTCCGGAAGCAACAACAATCGCCGGATTATAAATCCGGAACGAACGAGTATTTGCCGGAACATCGGTTATGACCACGCCAACGCCGCCCGCGCGACAAGCCGGAAATTCTACCAGAGCCGTACCGATAATATAATTTTCATCGAAAGGTAGCTTGTCGGAATAAAGAAGCCCGCCGATAACGCCTTTATCGGTGCCACCGCTCGTACCGTTGAATTGCAACCCCGTGATGTATTTCTCGGATGCAAGTCCTTCAAAATAAGTTTCATTTTCTTTAGCTCCTATCTGGCAGTACGAGATGCTTGATGGCATTGGATTTTTATAAACGCCGTTGTTGCTTGCACTCGCCGCCGTAGCGCCGCCGCCAATGTTGAACTTTACTTCATCCGAGGTTCCCGGATTTACTTCGTAGGCAAGTTTACCGCTTGCAAAAAACACGCCTGAAGTCGCGTCAATAAGCGCGCCTGCTTCGGGATCCCAATCTTTACCAAAATCGGCTATTGTCTGCGCCGATAAGTTAAAACTTAACACAGCCAAAAATGCTGTTAACAAGTACTCTTTTTTCATGATTCTCAAATTTTAAAATTAATAAAAACTTTTATTTAAACGCTTGAATATCTTTCACATTTTCCGTTTTCAGTTCGCGGTCTTTTGCCTTCACCGACAAGCCTTTTGTTTGCCATTTTTCGGCAAAACGAATCGTTCCCGCTTTTTCGCCTTCAAAATTGACATTAGTGAAGCAAAAATGCGTAAGCAAACTCGTTTCCATACCAATGGCTTTGATGCAGGTTTCCGCATCGCCGGCGTTGATGTTTTCGAAGTATATATTTCTGAAATAAGGCGTTCCGTGCTGTTCGGCGACGGGCGTCAGCAGTTTTTTCCAATGAACCGGTACCGTATCGTAATCATATTCTTTCGGCAAACGGTTGGCATTGTAAGATGGAAGCCAGTTAAGATCAACTACAAAAGGATTTTTCACCCCTTGCATGTCGATATTACAGAGGTAAATATTTTCAACCGTACCGCCCCGCTGAACAGTCGATTTAAATCGCAGTCCGTATTTAGTTCCAATGCCTTTCAGGTTGTAAGCCACGATGTTGCGGATACTTCCCGAAGTTTCGCTTCCGCAGGTGAATAAGCCGTCGCCATGTCCGGCAATGCAATTACGGATCACCACATATTCCGTTGGACGGTTCACGCGCAAACCGTCGGCGTCGCGTCCCGCTTTCAGACAAAAATTATCATCGTTGCAGTTAACATTACAGTTTTCTATCAATATCTTGCGTGAAGAATCAATGTCTATACCGTCCGTACTCGGTCCACGACCTTCGATATTGTTGGAAATAATAATATTGTCCACTGTAATCTGTTCGGAATACAGAATGTGCAACGACCAGAATCCCGGCTGATAAAGCACAATATCTTTTACAGTAATATCTTTGCTGTCTGATATTAGGACGCCGCGCGGCCGTTCGCAATCGTAATCGACAATCCACCGCAAACCTTTGGGTTCGTATTCTTTACGCATGTCGCGATATTTATCCCAGAAGACTTTTCCTTTTCCGTGAATTATGCCTTCGCCGCTGATAGCGACATTTTGCTGACCGACGATATTTATCAAGGCAGCCGGCCACTTCATTTCGATTCCGGCCACGCGCGTATTGATACGTTCGTAATCGTCGATATTTTGACTGCCGAGCAGCGTTGTTCCTTTCGGAATATTAAAATTCACATTACTTTTGATAAAAACGGAGCCAGTCAGGTAGATTCCGGGCGAAAAAGTAACAATACCTCCCCCGTTGCGTGAACATTCGTCAATAGCGCGCTGTATGGCGTTAGTACAAAGCATTACGGCGTCTCCGTCCGCTCCGTAATCGGTTGCGTTATATACTTTGGTTTTAGCAGGATATGAATGTGCGCCAACGTCTTTCATCCAATCGAAATCCGGCTGTGAATACGACTTTGCCCAAGCAATAAGAAGCAAGCTAAGCGTTAAAATTAATTTTTTTCTCATTTGTATCATTTTCCTAATTCAAGACATCCCATAATAAACGGCCCCGTTGCTTTCGCATCGTTGTCGCGCACCTGTTCGTTGATATAATAATCGAAACTGCCGTCCCGGTAAGGATTTCCGCCCAATCCGGCCACTGCGCAACAGCGAGTCAGCGTAAGCGTTCCGTCGGCGTTTTCGACAATCAGATTTTTCATCAATCCATCATAAACATTTTCGGCTATTTTGCGGTATTTTACATCTATATAACCTTTGTTTACCGCTTTTGCAAAAGCATACATAAACATGGACGAAACGGAGGCTTCGAGATAATTTCCTTTTTTATTTCCTTTATCCACAATCTGATACCAAAGACCTGTCTTGTCTTGATATTTGGGCAATGTTTCCGCCAAACCGTTTAGGATCTTCAACAGTTCGGGACGTTGCGGATGATCCATGGGGACAAAATCCAAAACATCCACCAGAGCCATCATCCACCAGCCTATACTACGTCCCCAAAAATTAGGCGACTGACCGGTCGTTTTGTCTGCCCAACGCTGTTCACGGCTTTCATCCCAAGCATGATAATAAAGGCCGGTTCGACTGTCGTAAGTATATTTTGCACAGATAATAAACTGGTTAACCACATCGTCAATCCATTCGGGATGATTAAATGTAACAGCATATTCAGCCAAAAACGGCGAACCCATATACAAACCGTCGAGCCAAATCTGATGCCGATATATTAACTTATGCCAGAAAACCCCTTCGCTTGTCCGAGGATGCACTTTCATCTGGCTTACCAGCTTGTTTATGGCAAGTTTGTATTTTTCATTGCCGGTTTCGCGATAGACGTCAAACAGGACTTTTCCCGAATTGATATAATCAATATTATAAGACTCCATTTTATAGAGGTGAATTTCGCCTTTTTCGCTGATAAGCGAATCAGCCCATTCAACCACATAATCCAGGTATTTGCGATCACCGGTCTGTTTCCACATTTTTAGCATTGCAAGACAGATCAAACCCTGCGAATAGCCAAAATAGAGGCGTTTGCCGTAATCCGATTGCCATGCTTCCGGAAACCGTTTCATTTCCGATTCGGCAAAAAGTATCGCTGTTTTCGCCGAGGTAGCAGAGCGTTGCAGCGTAACGCCCATTAGTCCGACAACTACCTCATTGGCAATTGTTTTTACTTCTACTCGGTCCAATTCTTTTTCCGGTTTGAGCGGAATATCCAGAATGATTCCCGCGCCTCCGTCTATGTATCTTCCATAGACTTCATCCGGTTTAATTTTTGCGGCGGTTTCCATATCGCAGCTTACGATACCTGTTTTGAAAGCCAGCCGGTAGGGACGCGGACGGAAAACGCGAAAAGCTTGTCCGTCAATATAAAAATCCTGCTCAATGGGCGCCCATGTTTCGGGATTGATCAATTCGAGGAAATCGGAAGAACCGTCTTTGTAATAAACCGTTACAATTCCATTGGTTATATGACACTGTATATGGTTTGTTGTTCCGGCGAGCAAAAACCAGGCATGTAAAGCCTTTCCTGAAAGCGGGATCTGTATTTTTTCGGGATAATTATCCCACAAAGTTGTAAATGCAATATTGTTTCCGGTTTCTGTTGTACGGAAAGGAACTCCGAAAGGCGTGCCGAATACGCCGTTTTTCACTGCTTTTCGCAATCCGCTGTCGTCAATATCCGCTGTCAGCAAGGGATGACACCATTCGCCGACGCCCTGTACGGGAATTTGCATCGTAGTATAAGGCGAACGCGGAGTCAGGTATTCGTTCTTGAAAATTTGGCTTACCGTAGCGTTAAAATAGTTGTCCATATTGACCGTTTCAAACACTTTGCCCTGCTCATTGATATTCGGCAATTCCAGCCGGTTGTTTTTCTGTTTTTTTATCTCTATATCAATTGGTTGCCACCATTTCATTCTGCCTTGTTCCAATTGAACAAAAAGGGTTCTGTAACCTGATTCTCCGGCCAATATTCCCGACAGGTGGTTTTCATCGCTTTGCGAAGATTTCAAAACTTGTTGAGGATCATACACTTCCGTTATTTTTGCAACAGAAGTCAAATTCCATTCTTCGTTTTGAAAACCGGACGGGCGCCAAACCGGCTTTTGCAATCCGGCTTTCTTCCACGCTATTGTTACTTCGTATTTAACGGCTTTTCCGCAAACGATGTTAATCAACGGAGCGCCAACGTTTTCCGCAAAAGACCATTGTGCAGGTTTTCCGTTTACCGTCAGCAATTCTATGTCTTCTTTCGATGCATTAACTTGTAATTCAAGGTTTAACTGTTTCGTAAATTTACTGTCAATAGTATAAATATCCTTTGTTCCTGTCCGTTTGAAGTTGAAATCGATATCGGGGGAGACCATCGAAGCAAACTCCCAATCCGAAGGAAATCCGGGACGGATAACCAACCTGTCGTTCATAGCATCGGGAGAAATGCCGAAAAGACCCTGAACCAATGCCCGCGAATAAACCCCGACAGGATCGCCAAAATCGCGATAACATTCGCCTCTTGCAGCATCATAAAAGCTGATTTGCCCGATATTTCCGGGAGAATTTCCCAGATACATGCCGTCTAAAACCGAACTTTTGAACAGCAGAAAAGCCTCGTTCGCCCGTCCTGCCTGCCAGTAAGCGAGGCTTGTGTGCGCCACTTCCGCAAAAGCGACATTGTTGACAGACCAGGAATAAGGCAGCCAATTGGTTGTGGATATCGTTTGATAACCCTTGTTATGGTTATTACGATAGTTTTTGTCGTCTAATCCTTTCGCTGTAACGGGAATATGAGGTATTTCTCTGTCGATGTAGCGCGTTGCCTGATAAGATTGGAACGGTGTGTGTATTTTCGAATCAATGGCATGGTAAACAGTCCATACGCCGGCAGAGGGATGTACGAGTTTATTTCCCATAAAATCTTGAAATTCAGCCCACCATCCTTTATTTTTGAGCCACAATCGATTATTAACAGCTTTGAGTATTTTTTCAGCTTCAGCGCGGAAAGGTTCAGGATTTTCACCTATTTTTGCAGCTATTTCCGCCGTCAGTTGATTGGCTCTGTAATTATAGGCAGACGAATAAGTTACGCCACCGCTGCTATATTGTAAAGCGTCGCTTGCCCAAATACAAGCGTAAGCGTCGTACAAACCGTCATTGTCGGGATCGAAATTTCGTTTTTCCCATTCTAAATGGAGTTTCAATGTAGGAAACATTTTCCTGACATAATCCATATCGCCCGTCCAGTTAAAATGCCACAGCAATTCGTCGATATAGGCCAGATTCATATTGTAATGATGCATCTGGTCGTTCCTGTGAGGATTTCTGCCAATGTAGCCATTGCTGTACATCGGCGTACCCCACTGTTTTAGCGCTCGGCTCAAATGCAGGGCGCTATCCTGCGCCGGATGGAGAATGGTATTGGGCACGTCTGTAACCTGACTTTGCGCGTAAGCGTCGAAATGGATACGCGCACGGTCGTGCCAGCCCAGAAAATCACCGGCATAAGCAGCCCGCCAACCCGTAAGCGGCATACGCCAACCCACTGCGCCATGCAGCCATACTTCGCCGTCCCAAATAGCGTCGGCGGCCATGACAATGGTTCCTCCAAGCGTATTGACGTAGGGATCGGGCGTTTTGAAGCGTATCCGGGAAGCCAGTTGCAAACGGGCAGATTCGGTCTGATTGTACAGATTGTAGCCTTCGGCTTCGTTGGTTTGAAGCAAATCGTGGTTTTCAAGAACAAGGTAAACCGTTTGCCGGTTCAGGCTAATATCGAAACTCTTCAGGGATTTGGGATGCTCCGGCGCTTCGAAACAATCGGGCGGATCGGCGCCCATATCTCCGTTGCGATTTAATTTTCCTGCTTTTACTTCGGAAATTGAACAACGCAAACGGGCGTTCTCCGGCATCCGGGAAGCGTCGATTTTCCATATCGCGCCTTCCCTGTCGAAAAAAGCCAGTACCGAAATCTGCAAAACTCCCTTTCCCCAAGCAGGATCTTTCAACTCATAATCGCGGCGTCCTGCTTTGTAACGCGACAGGCAATAATCTGCCGAATCCAATGCCAAAAATTCAACTCCGGTTGTTATTTTGAAAGAAATATTTTTACTGTCGTTTTTATCATAAGCGGCAAATACAGGACGGTCGCTCGTTTCTATGCGGAAAGCCGTATGACTTCCGTATAAGGCGCGAGTAAACCGGTTTTTCCCGTTGATGCACACAAAATCTTCACCTTCGGGCGAATATTGTAATACACGTTCTACGTTTCTTTCATTTTTGTTGTAGGACATGGACTCAATATAATCGCCGGCGCCGCGACGGGGAGGCTGTCCCACGGCTATCCTGGCTGCGAGTAACAAAAAAACAATATTTATATATTTTTTTCTCATCAGGGCATCATTTTCAAATCCTCCCACACAACATTCCATTTTCCATCTTTCGGAAAACCCGGATTTTGCGTATGATTGCCGTCCCAGCCTGCGCACATCATGGCAACAGCTGTCAGTAAACCGCCATTTCCGGGAAGATACACCCGCAAGCGCGAATCCTGATAGTTATGTCCGTTAACCAGATAAGTATTTGTCCGTTTATCCATTAACAGGGCGTCCACAGCCTTTTCGGGTTCGCCGAGTCTGGCCGCGCTCATGGCGGTCATCGGATAATCCCAACCCCATGTTTCGTCCCAATTCCAGTTTTTCAGAATCCAGTGCAACGTATTCCGCATTGTGTCGGGATTGACAAGCGGCGATTCGGGAAAAAGTCCTAAGGCTCCCAATACGGCGGGATGATCGGATGTGAAACGTATATCTTTATATGTATTAACCGCATCTTCCGAAGCTAAATACAAACCGTCCAAAGCTGTCAAAGGCGATAATTTGCCGAGCACTTCATCCCATTCCGGATTGCGTTTTTCGCCTGCGCGTTCCCGCCATTGTTGTGCAATAGACAGACACAGACGCCATTGCGATAATTCGAAAGGCGCATTGACTGTTTCCGAAGCGCGAAGAGTTTCCTGCGCGGGAATAAAGCCCTTCAACACATAGCGGTTGCGGACGGAATCGAATGTAGCAAACGACGCCATAAATTCTGTAGTTTCATTGACAAGAAAAGCGTATTTGCGGATGATTTCGGAAGATGGATTATTCCGGTAAATCAATTCGGCCATATAGATGAAATGCGGCTGTTGCCAAATCAGGAACGAGCCGACTTTTGAAGGGGCTTCCAGAGCCGAAGGATCGGTCATTTTCATCCAGCGGGCGCCTTCAAATTTTTGTCTTTCGGCAATTCGCTTTGCTATAGGATATGCCGAAACATACCAATCCATGCTGCGTTCCAGCAAATCAGCCCTATTCCACAAAGCGAAATGAACGGCGTGCCACCAATGCATTTCCAGATGAAATTTTCCGAACCAGCTGTTGTAGGTAAGTCCAGTTTCCTGAGGCGGATACATTCCTGCGGATTGAATAGCCATCAAGTATTGTGAAAGAATTACACGACGTTCGAGTTCTTTAGCCCGAGCATCCGTACAACGGGAAAAATCAACGGCGCCTCCTTTTTGCCAAAAAGTTTGCCAATAAGCAACGGAAGCATCAAACGTTTCTTCCGCTACGTCCTTGTTTTCAACCGTATTTTCATCTGTAAATTCGCATGTAAATGAAAAATCTTTACTTTCGGGACTTAATAAAAAATAATGCGGCTCTTTTTCCGTAACGGTCGCTTTTCCGCTGTATTTTATGCTTATATAATAAATTGTCGAATCCAATGTTCTTTTAAGTACGAAAGAACTGTCGTTTTGAGAAATCAGTTCGGTTTTGTGTTGTTGAGGAACCGTCCAGTTCGAAGCATCGTCTGTATGGCCACCTGTAGGATATGGGAAGCGGAAATTAATTTTCATGCCGCCGGTTTGCATATACGCGGAATGGAGCGAAACGGCAATTCTGTCGCGCTCGGGATGAGCCGCCGTTTTTACCTGAACGGGAACCGTTCCGATGTTGAAACGGCTTTCGATAATCCCACTCCAAAGATTCAGTTGCTGATCAATGTTTTTGACGTCGGAAGATGGCAATTTGTCGCCATTTTTTCCCGTCAGTTCCAGACCGATATAGCCCAAATGCAGGCGATGAGGATTGACGCGGAAATAATCGGCAGCTTCCTGCTGCCGTCCTTTTTCGTTGAACTGAACAGAATAAGGTTCTTGCCAACCTCTAAAGTCATAGTTTTTCAATGTTTCGTTGTGCGTAAAACCTTTTGTATTCGGGAAACTGTGCCAGCCCCATTGCGAATGCGTACCCAGCGGAACACCCTGCGAATAGATTTCGGGGAAAGTTTGCAGCCCCGTAGCATCGACCGTAAAGGCAAAATTGCCGTTTCCAACCGAGAGGGACGACTGTTTGTCAAACGCCGTTATGCGGGGATTGTTTCTTTCCACCAGCGCCTGTCGGTCTATTCTTTCACTGTTTACCAGCGAATTGATGTAAACTTCAACATTCGTATAGTCCTGGTTTAAATCGTAGCGGCTACCATCTGCGGCATCGTCAGGATTCAGGCGATGGCTTTTT
>JAITAH010000194.1 GCA_031284225.1 Dysgonamonadaceae bacterium
ATCGAAACTGTAACCGATATTGTTACTGTTGGGGTCAAATCCGCTATTGACGTTTGCCTGCCACATCGCTTGACCGTATTCTTTGGCGTTCATCACGTCTAAATGCGTAGTGTAGTAGGCGCTTGTCAGGTAGGAGTCAAAATTGATTTTCACCGCACCCGATTTTCCGCGTTTGGTGGTAATAAGAATCACGCCATTGGCGGCCCGCGAACCGTAAATACTGGCAGAAGAAGCATCTTTCAGCACCTGCATACTTTCAATGTCGTTGCTGTTGAGTTCGTGCATACCGCCTTTAGTGGGTACGCCGTCAATAATGTAAAGCGGGTCGTTGTTGTTGAGCGTTCCAATACCGCGAATACGAATAGTTGCTGCACCACTCGGATTGCCGTCGGCGCTGATTTCCATACCCGACACGCGCCCTTGCAACGCTTTCATCGGGTTATTTTCGGCAGCCGACATCATTTCATTGACGTCAACTACGCCTACTGCGCCTGTAAGGTCGGCTTTGCGTTGCGAAGTGTAACCGGTAACGACCACTTCGCCAAGCAGGGCGGCATCTTCCGACAATACCATATTAATATTGTCGCCCGCCGCTACCGTTTTTTCCTGCGTCGTCATCTCCACCATTGAGAAAATCAACACCGAAGGCGATTTTGTCAGTTCGATTGTAAACTTTCCGTCGAGGTCGGAAATCGTACCGTTAGTGGTTCCTTTTTCAAGGATACTCACTCCGTGCAAACTCTCGCCGTTTTCGGTAACAGTCCCGGATATTGTGTTTGTCTGCGCAAAGAGAAACGAAGGCAGAAAAAATAACAAAAATAAAATTAAACTGTGTTTTTTCATTGATAATAAAATTAAAAATTCTGAGGGCAAAAATACAAGGTTAGGATGGCCTCAACTTTAATAAATGTTGCATTAGCGAGCAAAAATGTTGCGAAGTGAAAAATAGTATATTTTGCACTTCGGCATAAAAATATTTGGCGTGTTTAGCCAAATCCGCAACGGAATAATCAGCGGAATGGATGCGTGAATGAGCAAAAACCACATAAAAGAAAACTTTTTGGGCTTTTTACGCTACATCCCAAGCGGTATATTTATCAAAAATGCAGTTAATGATAGGATTAAAATGTTCATTTATTTTTATTAGAAAATTGATATAGAAATAAATAACTGTTGTCAAAAAACTTGCGGCGATGAGCGTTACATACGAATGAGAAATGATTTTAATCCGTTTTGTCCATTTCGAGTTGTTCAAACCCATACTTTGAAACGCGCTCCAAAAGCCGTGTATTAAGTGCAAACTCAACGCCAAAATCCAAACGACATACATTATCACGTTGACAGGATTGCTGAAAATTTCGACAACTAATTCAGATCCTTTTACCGCTTCTTGTCCTGTCCATTCCCGTAACTGCATTTTTGCCCCAAAACCAATAGCGATCTAAATTTTCATATTCAACCGGAATATTGTAACTTTGCAAGCCATTTACAGGAAATAGAGAAAATGAATCGGGCAAATATCGGAAAATATCAACAGACAGCAGTAGAAATCGGCCGGGTACTGGTCGGAGTGGTTTTTGTTTTTTCCGGGTTTGTCAAGGCGGTCGATCCCTGGGGCACGGCGTATAAATTTCACGATTATTTTGCGGTTTGGAACCTTACGTTCCTCGATGTTCTGGCGTTGCCGGCTTCGTTGGGCCTTTCGGCGGTCGAATTTACGCTGGGGGCGTGCCTGCTGGCCGGCGTGTACCGGAAAATCGTGAGCGGCGGCGTATTCCTGTTTATGTGTTTCATGACGATCCTGACGCTCTACTTGATGATTTTCAATCCGGTAACCGATTGCGGCTGTTTCGGTGATGCGCTGGTGATTACCAACGCGCAAACGTTCTGGAAAAATGTCGTCTTGTTGGCAGCTTCCGGACTGGTTTTTCGGGGACATCGACGGATGACTCCGCTCTATTCCGGGAAATATCGCCTCCGGGCGGCGGCCTGGGCGTTTGTTTTTATTATGAGCGTTTCGGTATATGCTTTCCGCTATTTGCCGCCGCTGGATTTTCGCCCCTATAGGATTGGGAATAATATTCCCGAACAGATGCAAATCCCCGAAGGAGCGGCGGCCGACGTGTATGAAACGACATTGATTTATGAAAAAGACGGCATCCGGCAAAAATTTACCATCGAAAATTATCCGAAAGAAGGTAGCGGATGGACGTTTGTGGAAACCCTTTCTCAATTAGTAAAAAAAGGCTACGAGCCGCCGATACACGGATTTTCCATTACAACGGCCGCCGGCGACGATATTACCGACGAAGTACTGACGGATTCCGGCTATACCTTCCTCTTAGTGGCGCATAAACTGGAAAATGCCGACGATTCCAACGCAGGAAACATCAATGCCGTCTATGATTACGCGGTGGAAAACCGGTACCGCTTCCTGTGTTTGACGGCTTCGCTTCCCGGCCCCATCGCCGAATGGAAAGACAATACGGGCGCGGAATAT
>JAITAH010000198.1 GCA_031284225.1 Dysgonamonadaceae bacterium
CCGCCACCGTTGAAGCGGGTATCAATGACAATGCCTTCTTTATTGTTAAATTTCCCCAGAATATCGGAATAAATGGAACGGAAACTGGGATCGCCCATGCTTTCGATATGTACGTACCCCAACCGTCCGCCGGAGAGGCGTTCCACGTCGGCTTCGCGCAGTTTTACCCAGCGCCGGTAAAGCAATCCGTTTTGTTCGGTTTGCGTGATGGGTTTAATCACTTCATCCCAACGCTCCTGATTGCCCGGATTGTAGAAAGACAATAGCGTCGGTTGACCGGCCATTTTATTCAGTAACCCGAAATAATCCTGTCCTGCCTTGATTTTTTCTCCGTTGATTGCTTCAATGACGCATCCGGCTTTGACTTTGCTGGCGGCTTTGTCGAAAGGCCCTTTTTCGAGCGCTTCGTCGATCAGTAAGCCGTCTTTGTCGTAGGTCCAGGAGAAAAGCAGACCCAAAGCGGCTGTAACGTCGGGATTGGTCGCCCCATGCGAATACCGTCCGCCCGTGTGCGAGGTATTGAGTTCGCCCAACCATTCGCTCAACAATTCGGCGAAATCGTAATTGTTATTAATGTAAGGGAGAAATTTGGCATAGATTTTCTTCAGTCCGTTCCAGTCCGCTCCGTGCATCGAGGTTGTATAAAAACGTTTCGCTTCCTGCGTCCATACATGGTTGAACATGTATTCGCGTTCGGCTGCCAAATCCAAATCCATTCGGGCGGCAATGGGAA
Organism: Dysgonamonadaceae bacterium; assembly: GCA_031284225.1. Next base: position 734 of record JAITAH010000198.1, read on the forward strand.
TCGGTTTTTTCCTGCCGCTGGACAACGTGATTTTTTGCGGACTTCGTCCCAGAAGGAATAATTCTTTGCCGTCTTTATCTAATACTAACGGTCCCCGTCCGGCTTCTTTGATTTCCAATTTCGTTTCCCGTGTGCGGGTATTGATGGACCACAGGTCGTATCCTTTTTCAAACGAGGCTTGATAATAGAGTTTATCGCCCTCGTTGGTCAATACGGCATCTCCCAGCTCGGACGAGTTGGGAGTAAGACGCAGGATCCGTTCTTCGATGTTTTCCAATTCCACTACAATGTCGTTCGATTTCTTGGTCGAATCGGCTTTGGCGGAGGCGTCTTTCTTTTTATTGGCCTTTTCTTCTTCCTGCAATAATTGATAATCGTCGTCGCTCAAGCGGAATTTATCGTAGGCAGCTTGATTCATAAAAATAATCATGACATCGTTCAACGAACCCCACGAGGCATGGCTGCGCATTCCGTAGCGTTCGGATTGAAACAGGATGGCATTGCCGTTCATCACCCAGCGCGGACTTTCGTCGGTATAACCGCTGTTGGTCAGGTTGATTACCGTTCCGCCTTGCGCGCTCACCAGACCGATATCGGAGTAGGGTTCGTGCCGGTTAGGAACGTAAGACAGGGTAAACCATTGGCTGTCGGGCGACCATTCATAATCAATCGAACCCGATGAATTGGGATTTTCCGAACCATCGGTAATCTGCCGGACTTTCTTTGTTGCAATGGTATAAACCATCAGTTTGTGCCGGTCTTCGATGAAAGCGATTTCTTTTCCGTCGGGCGAATATTTCGGATACATCCGTTCCGTTTCGGAAGCTTTAAACAAAGGTTCTTCGACGATTAAGGTAGCGTTGAAGAAATACGATTCTTCGGGGCGAACCCATTTAACGGAATACAAACTCCAAACCCCGGATTTTTCCGAAGCGTAAATCAATGATTTCCCGTCGGGAGCAAACGCCGGCATAGCGTCTTGTGCAGCCGATTCGGTGATTCGTTTGGTGTATTTGTAATCGACGGACGATACGAATATTTCGCCGCGCATTACGGAAGCAATCTGTTTCCCGTCGGACGAAACTGCTTGAGCGACGGCGCCTGTCCGGATGTCTTCGATTGCATTGTTCCGGACTTCTTCCGTGATTTGAACGTTCAGTTTTTTCGGTTTCCCATTTGCAGGCATCGTATAAATTTCGCCATCGTATCCGAAACAGAGCGTACCGTTTCCAGCGATGGTCAGAAAACGCACGGGATTCGTCTTGAAATTCGTAACCGGACGAACTTTCGACGGATCGGACAGCGAAAAGGCATGGACATTGTAAGCGCCTGAGCGTTCGCTCAAAAAATACACCGTAGTATTATCGGGACTCAGTACGGGAGAAGTATCTTCGCCCGCATCCCCAATCAGTTGCGTATAACGGTGAGTTGTTAAGTCATATTTCCAGATATCGCGGGTTACGGACGAGGTATGATGTTTCCGCCAAGTATCTTCAATGCCTTTTTTATCCTGAAAAACAAAGCTTTTCCCGTCGCGGGCAAAACAGATATTTTCGGCCGACGTAGCCAGAATTTGTTCGGGACGTCCGCCCGTTACCGGTATTTTATATAACTCCGACATGGCGCGGTGAGGAAAAGCTGCACTTTGCGCCGGCGCCTGGATTTTAGCGCCGAAAACAACGTATTTTCCGTCGGGCGTAAAACTGTAAGGCGATTCGTTGCCCGAAAAAGTGGTCAACCGTGTGGCGTTTCCCCCGTTAACGGACGTAATGTAGATATCGAAATTGCCGAAACGGTTGCTGGCAAAGGCGATGTTTTTACCATCGGGCGACCAAACCGGCATATAATCATGCGCTTCGTGCATGGTCAGTTGCCGCGCTGCGCCGCCATTGACCGGCACAATATAAATATCGCCTTTGTAAGAGAAGGCCACTTGCGATCCGTCGGGAGAGATGGACGGATACCTTAACCATAGCGGATTAGCCGCTTGTGCAAAAGCAACTGTAAATAAAGCAATTGCAAACATTGATAATCGGATAGATTTCATTCGAACAAATAAATTTAAAAATTGTTTATGCAAAGGTAAAATTTTTCCTGTAAAATTTTACTACCTTTGCGGTCGATATCTTTAGGGGTGCCCTTCGGGCTGAGATTATACCCTTTGAACCTGAACAGGATCATGCCTGCGGAGGGACAAAGATCACAATCTATCTCATTTCCCCTTTTTTGTTGAATATTAATAGTTTTTACAATGAAAAAGGTTTTTTTATTTTTGACGGCCGCCGTTTGGCCTTTGTTCTCACTTTTCTCTCAAGAAAAAAACAACGACAGTATTAAATTCCGGCAGTTGCAGGAAGTGGAAATCATGTCTGTTCGAGCGAACGACAAAACGCCGGTTGCGTATTCCAACATGACTAAACAGGACATCGAAACGCGTAATTTTGGACAGGATATTCCTTTTTTAATTACGCAGACTCCTTCGGTGCTAACCACTTCGGATGCAGGTACCGGCATTGGCTACACCGGATTCCGCGTGCGGGGAACAGACGCCAACCGCATCAACATAACGGCCAATGGCGTTCCGCTGAACGATTCCGAATCGCACGGCGTGTTTTGGGTGAATATGCCTGATTTTGCTTCTTCTTTACAGGATTTGCAGGTGCAACGCGGAGTAGGAACTTCGACCAACGGCGCCGGCGCTTTCGGAGCTTCTATCAATATGAAAACGGAAAATATTCCGCAAAAGGCGTATAGCGAATTGAATACGGGATTCGGTTCGTTGAATACGGCCAAAGCTACGTTCAAAGTGGGTAGCGGAACCGTCGGCAAGCATTTTGCGTTCGATGCCCGGTTGTCGTCGATTACTTCCGATGGATTTATTGATCGCGCCAGTGTGGATTTGAAGTCGTATTTTGCACAAGGCGCTTATTTTGCAGGAAATACCTTGATTAAACTGATTACTTTCGGCGGAACCGAAAAAACGTACCATGCTTGGGACGGCGTTCCGCAAGAAGAATTGGAAAAAGGAAACCGAACGTATAATTCCAGCGGATATATGGGCGATGATGAAAACGGTCATCCATTGTATTACAAAGATCAAACCGATAATTACCGCCAAACGCATTATCAACTCAGCCTTTTGCAGCAATTGCCGCTGAATTTCAAATGGAACGTCGCTTTGCATTATACGCGCGGCGACGGCTATTATGAAGAATATAAATCGGCCAGAAAGTTGATTGAATACGGATTGAAACCATTGGTTGACCCAGAGGGTAATTCGATAACAAAAAGTGATTTAGTGCGTCAAAAGCATTTGGCCAATGATTTTTACGGTGGCATTTTTTCGTTGGATTATAACAAAGAAAAATGGACTGTTTCGCTGGGCGGCGGCGCCAATTACTACGATGGCAATCATTTCGGATGGGTAAAATGGGTTCAAAATTATGCGTTCGACTCTTCGTTCGCCCCGAATCACGAATATTATCGGGGGACGGGCCAAAAAACGGATGCTACTATTTATTTGAAAGCCAATTATCAACTATTGAATCAGTTAAATCTTTACGGCGATTGGCAATATCGTTTCATCGACTATCAAATTAAAGGCAAAAACGATACTTGGGACTGGATAAATAACGAAATGCAAAGGTTGAATGTGAATGAACAATTCCGCTTTTTCAATCCGAAAGCCGGTCTGTTTTATCAGATGACTGTTCAAAACAGTGTGTATGCTTCCTTTGCCGTCGCCCATCGCGAACCGAACCGCAATAATTACACCGACGCAAGTTTTAACGAAGCGCCGAAACCGGAACGACTGTTTGATTACGAACTGGGCTATAAGTTTAACAATAAACGGTTTGAAGCCGGTCTGAATCTGTATTATATGCGCTATAAAGACCAGTTGGTTTTGACCGGAAAAGTAAACGACATCGGCGAGCCGCTGACTTCAAACGTACCGGATAGTTATCGCGCAGGAGCCGAACTGACGGCGGCCGCCAAAATCACTTCGTGGCTTGATTGGAACGGCCATTTGACATTGAGCGAAAACAAAATCCACCATTTTACCGAATACGTCGAAGATTGGGAAACCGGAAATTTTGAAGCCGGCTATCTGGGAACAACGCCCATCGCTTACGCTCCGAATATCATCGCCGGCAGTTTGTTCACGGCGCATTATAAAGCTTTCGCGATTGGATTGCAATCCAATTATGCAGGTAAGCAGTACATGGATAATTCGGGCAGTGAAAGCCGGAAAATCAATGCTTATTTCGTCAATAATCTGCGTTGCGCTTATACGTTTTATCCCGGCAATCCGAAATCCATAGAATTGGCTTGCAGCGTGAATAATCTGTTGAATGAAAAATACGAAAGTAACGGTTATGTCTGGTACACTTGGTACGAGGGTTCCGGAGACAACCGCAAGCGCGGCAACGATTTGCGTTATTTCCCCCAGGCGGGAACAACGGTTTTGATTCATTTGGCAGTAAAGTTTTAATATTGTTGAACCGCAAGAAAAAGGCTGAAATTCATTGAAAATCAGAATTTAAAATGTAACTTTGCAGCCGTTTTTATCGACAATATAATGTCTAACGTATTAATAAACAAATTTTTTACAAGTAATGAGCGAAGAATTAATTCAAGAACAACCGGTCGAAAAAGTAGCTGCAACGCAAGAAACAGCCGGTACGATTGACGTTCCCGCAGAAGAAAAAACCCCGGTAACGGAAACTGCGGTAGAAGAACCCCTGGTAGAAGAAACTCCGATAGCGGAGGCTGCGGTAGAAGAACCTCTGGTAGAAGAAACTCCGGCAGCGGAGGCTGTGGTAGAAACTCCCGTAGCGGAAGAAAGTCCAGCCCCTGAGGCCGAAGTACAAAAAGAACCGGAAAAAGCGCCGAAAGAAAAAAAAGCGCTCGCGCCGAAAGCTGATTTCGATTGGGATACCTACGAAAAAGGCGATGATTACGACGGAGTAGGTAAAGAAAAGTTGATTGAAACCTACAACCAATCGTTGAACAAAATCAACGACCGCGAAGTGGTAATAGGTAAAGTTACCGCGATGAACAAACGCGAAGTCGTGATTAATATCGGTTACAAATCCGATGGCGTGATTTCGATGACCGAATTTCGTTATAACCCCGATTTGAAAGTGGGCGACGAAGTGGAAGTTTATATCGAAAGTCAGGAAGATAAAAAAGGACAATTGATCCTTTCTCATAAAAAAGCGCGTGCAAGCCGTTCGTGGGATCGGGTCAACCAGGCGCTCGAAACCGACGAAATTGTGAAAGGGTACGTGAAATGCCGCACCAAAGGCGGTATGATTGTCGATGTATTCGGTATCGAAGCATTCTTGCCCGGTTCGCAAATCGACGTGAAACCCATTCGCGATTACGATGTATTCGTTGATAAAACCATGGAGTTCAAAGTGGTAAAAATCAATCAAGAATTTAAAAACGTAGTCGTTTCACACAAAGCGCTGATTGAAGCCGAACTGGAACAACAGAAAAAAGACATTATCGCCGGATTGGAAAAAGGCCAGATTTTGGAAGGGGTGGTCAAAAACATCACCAGCTACGGCGTATTCATCGACTTGGGCGGCGTGGACGGCTTAATCCACATTACCGACTTGAGTTGGGGACGTGTTTCGCATCCGGAAGAAATCGTTAAATTGGATGAAAAAATCAGTGTAGTAATCTTGGATTTCGACAACGAAAAGAAACGGATTGCTCTCGGTTTGAAACAATTGACTCCGCATCCGTGGAATGCTTTGGATGAAAATCTGAAAGTAGGCGACGTCGTAAAAGGTAAAGTGGTTGTGATGGCCGATTACGGCGCATTCATCGAAATCGCTCCGGGCGTTGAAGGCTTAATTCACGTTTCGGAAATGAGCTGGACGCAACACCTGCGCAGCGCCCAAGATTTTATGAAGGTGGGCGACGAAATTGAAGCCGCGATATTGACATTAGACCGTGAAGAACGGAAAATGTCGCTGGGTATCAAACAATTGAAGCCCGATCCGTGGGAAAATATAGAAGAGAAATACGCCATTGGCGCCAAACATACGGCTAAGGTTCGTAATTTCACTAATTTCGGTATATTTGTAGAAATCGAGGAAGGCGTTGAAGGCTTGATCCATATTTCAGACCTTTCGTGGACGAAGAAAGTTAAACATCCGAGCGAATTTACTTCCATCGGCTCCGAAATCGAAGTCCAAGTACTGGAAATTGACAAGGAAAACCGTCGCTTGAGCTTGGGTCATAAGCAGTTGGAAGAAAATCCCTGGGATGTATTCGAAACCATCTTCATCGTAGGTTCGATACACGAAGGAACGATCATCGAATTGTTGGACAAAGGCGCTGTCATTACGCTTCCCTATGGCGTTGAGGGTTTTGCAACTCCCAAACATTTGGTGAAGGAAGACGGTTCGCAAGCCGCTCTGGACGAAAAATTAGGATTCAAAGTCATTGAATTTAATAAAGATTCCAAACGGATTATCTTGTCGCACAGCCGCATTTTCGAAGATGAACAACGTGCTGAAGCTAAGAAGGAAAAAGAAGCGGTAGCCGCTCCGTCCGAAAAGAAATCGAAAAAATCGAAAAAGGAAAAAGAAGAAGTTTTGCCTCAACCGTCCATGGAACGGACTACGCTGGGCGATATTTCCGAATTGGCCGAATTGAAAGAAAAAATGACTGGAAATAAAGACTGATTCCGGATAATTTGATAACTTTGTAGGGGCGAA
>JAITAH010000285.1 GCA_031284225.1 Dysgonamonadaceae bacterium
GTAATGAGGAGGAATACCCGCTGCCCTACTGAGGTTGTTTTGTTATTAAAATGAGGTGAAAATGAAGTTTTTATACAGCATACAGCATTATTCTTAATTATTACATCCCAAATCATACCTCATACATCCCAAATCCCAAATCTCACATCCCAAATCCATTATACGGGCAATGCACTAAACTATGCAAATGCTCATTCATCGTTGCAGGAAAGAGCGAATACGGATGCGAGCAAGCTGTCCGACCTATAGGAAAAACTTCTGGCAAACTATTTGTTGATTAACAAGTAACCGTAAAAACAGGATCTATCGCTCGATTGTTTCTAACTTATTGATGGATCATTGTTAAACACTAAAAGAATAAAGGTATGAGCGCAAAAGATTTCGACAAGAACACGAATCACGAAGAGGCGTCCACTGACAATGTAGCAGAGGATATGCCAAAAGAACAACCCCAGGAAGGCAACCCGGAAGAGGCGATCGAACCGGCTGCCATTACGGCAGAAGAAGAACTTGCCCAACTGAAAGATTCCTATCTGCGGTTGATGGCCGAATACGATAATTACCGGAAACGCACCCTGAAAGAAAAAGCCGAACTGATTAAAAACGGCGGCGAAAAAGTCTTAACCGGCCTTTTACCTATTGTTGATGACTTCCAGCGCGCTTTGGAAACGATCGGCAACGCTACCGGTTTGGACGCAGTGCGAGAAGGCGTAATTTTGATTTCCCAAAAGTTCCTGTCTTTCCTGCAACAAAACGGCGTAAAACCTATCGAAGTTACCGGACAAGCCTTTGATCCCGATTTGTGCGAAGCGGTAGCCACTATTCCTGCCCAAAGCGAAGAACAAAAAGGTACGGTAATCGACGATGTACAAACCGGATACTTACTAAACGATAAAGTAATTCGCCACGCCAAAGTGGTTGTGGCTAATTAACGGAATAAGACAAGAAAATGGCAACGACAACGAAGCGAGATTATTACGAAATTCTGGAAGTTTCAAAAACTGCAACTCCGGAAGAAATTAAAAAGGCTTACCGCAAAAAAGCCATACAGTATCATCCCGACAAAAATCCGGGCAACAAGGAAGCGGAAGAAAAATTCAAAGAAGCAGCCGAAGCTTACGAAGTATTAAGCGACGCCAATAAGCGCAGTCGTTACGACCAGTTCGGTCATGCAGGCGTTAGCGGAGCCGGCGGTTTTGACGGAGGCGGTTTCTCCATGGAAGATATCTTTTCCCGTTTCGGCGATTTATTCGGCGAAGGATTCGGCAACTTTAGCGGCGGTTTCAGCTCTTTCGGCGGATTCGGCGCCGGCCATGGGCAAAAATCCCGCGGTTCGGATTTGCGCATAAAAGTCAAATTGACCCTCAAAGAAATCGCTACCGGAGTGGAAAAAAAGCTGAAAGTGAACAAATACATTGCCTGTTCGCACTGTAAAGGAACGGGAGCAGACGGCGATCAGGCCTATTCCACCTGTTCTACCTGTCGCGGACGAGGACACGTTACCCGCGTAGTGAACAGTATTTTCGGGCAAATGCAAACTACATCGGTATGTCCCGACTGTCAGGGCGAAGGTAAAATCATTACCAAAAAATGTCCGCACTGCTACGGCGAAGGCGTTGTGAGAGCCGACGATATTATTACGGTTAATCTACCGGCCGGCGTAATGGAAGGTATGCAACTCACAGTCAGGCAAAAAGGAAATGCCGCTCGCAGAGGAGGCGTCAACGGCGATTTATTAGTAGTTATTGAAGAAGAAGCCCATCCCGATTTTATCCGCGATCAACAGGATTTAATTTACAACCTGTTGCTGACTTTTCCGCAAGCAGCCCTGGGTACCGCCATCGAAATACCGACATTGGACGGAAAAGCAAAAATCAAAATCGAACAGGGAACGCAACCCGGAAAAGTACTTCGTCTGAAAAACAAAGGCTTACCTTCGGTAAACCGCTATGGAACCGGCGATTTGTTGATTAACATTGCGGTTTATGTTCCTGAAAATCTTACGCGGGAACAACGGGATGCCTTATCGAAAATGGAAGACGCCACTAATTTTCAGCCAACGAATTCCGTTAAAGAACGAATATTCAGCAAATTCAAGAATATGTTCGACTAACCGTTCTTACCTATTTCGATCACTTCCATATCCTTAATCTCGTCGCCGTCAATCACGAACCGCATCAAGGTTCGTACTTGGTGAAAACCGTATTTTCCGGCGGCGCCCGGATTCACGCAAAGCATCTGTAAGGACTGATCATAAACGACTTTCAGAATATGCGAATGACCGCACACAAACAGCTTGGGCGGATCTGCATACAATTCACGGCGGATATCCGGATCATATTTTCCCGGATACCCGCCGATATGTGTGAGTAAAACTTCCACGCCTTCTACTTGGAAACGCAGGATTTTCGGACAAGTCGCCCGTATCAGGTGGCTATCAATATTCCCATACACCGCTCGAACCGGTTTCAGAGCTTCCAAACGAGTTAAGACTTCCTCGTTACCGATATCTCCGGCGTGCCAGATTTCATCACAAACAGAAAAATACCGGGCGAATTTTTCATCCCAATAACCGTGAGTGTCGGACAGCAGACCCAATTTTTTCATACAGCTTTTTTTCGCAATAACGGATTCATTGGCTCTGGACCATCCGCATTGATTTTACTCCAACGGCTTGGTTATTCCGCCCCGATGCTTTTTGTCAATACATACTTGTCTGCAAGTTCACCGGTGATGAGTTTTCCCTCCGTATCCAATTGAGTCAACTTATTTTCGCCGATTTGATAGTAACGAGGCCAATCCTGACTATCCAAAGTAATGACGTCTTTGGCATCGTTCCACGTGAATTTTCCCGAAACAGAATAGTCGGGATTGTTCTCCTTACCCAAATATTGACAATGCAGTTGATAGGTTTCATCGGAATTCAATACCAGATGAACACGAATACCTGTGCAATCCGCACAAGGAACAGTTCCTGTGTAAGACCCCGCCCAACTCACACTGTCTTTCGGACTTTGGGTTGCTTCGGCAATCCCAATGGTCTGATTTTCTTGCTCTTTTGATTCGTTTTTAGATTTACATGCATCTAAACTCAATACTAAAACGGCAATAATGCTTATTGCAACCACACTCTTTTTCATTTCTTTTAATTTTTAATTTGGTTTCACAAATAAATAACATTCTCGACAATAAACTCTTTTATAAAAAGTCTAACAAAGTTACAAAAAAGGAAATAACGAATAACCGGTATTGGTGTTTTTTATGGA
>JAITAH010000325.1 GCA_031284225.1 Dysgonamonadaceae bacterium
CTTGAAATCGGCGATTTGTTTGAAGGATTCAAGAATTACGGCAAAGTTTTGGGGACGACATTATTGACCACTCTCTACATTTTCCTGTGGATGTTGCTGTTGATTATTCCGGGAATCATTAAAAGCTATTCGTATGCCATGACGCCGTATCTCTTGCGCGATAATCCCGAACTTGGCGCAGACGAACTGATTTGCAAAAGTATGGAAATGATGAAAGGGCACAAGAAAAAACTTTTTCTGCTCGATTTGAGTTTTATCGGATGGGGACTGTTATGTATTTATACATTGGGTAGCGGATTTCTGTGGCTGGCTCCATATATCAGCTCCTCTCACGCCGCTTTTTATGAAGATTTGCGTGCCGAACAGATTAGCAGCGCTCTTGAATGAAAACTAAAGATTCTATTTTTCCACTACCGTTTTCAATATCGCCATCAGGATATAAATCAGGATAATTACGCTTACGCCCAGCAACGCCATTCCCAACGCCGTAAACAGGATCATGACAATGACCGAAAGGCCAATCAGCATAAACGGCCAACGGTTGTCCGCCCATTTGAAATTCTTGAATTTCAGCGAAAACATCGGCAGTTCCGAAACCATCAGTACGCAGAAGGCGATTAACAGAACGACTACGAAGGTCAACACACTGTAAATCGAAAAATAAACCGCTATCCAATGGACAGAGGGAATAAACGACGACCAGAACAAGCCCGACGCCGGTACCGGCAAACCCAAAAACGAAGTCGTTTGCCGCGGATCTGTATTGAATTTGGCCAGACGCAACGCAGAAAATACCGGTAATAAAAACGCCAGTAACGGGAAACCCGCTGCATCGGTATAACTGGAAAAATACGCATAGACGACGCAACCGGGCGCTAAACCGAAACTAATCACGTCGGCCAACGAATCCAGTTCGGCGCCGATTTTGGAATATGCCTTCAGCAAACGCGCAGCATAGCCGTCCAGAAAATCGAAAACGGCCGCCAAGGCAACGAAAATAAACGCGCCTGTATAATTGTTGAATTTCAGCGCCAGCACACAAGCGAAACTGCCTGCTAACAGATTCAGGCAAGTAATCAGATTGGGAACCTGTTTCATATCGTTTTTTATTTTAAGCGGGCAATAATCATCCGGTTGCCATACACTTTCTGATCTAATTCGACCATGATTTCCGCATCTAACGGCAGGAAAAGATCGACCCTTGAACCGAACTTGATAAAACCCAACTGTTCGTTAATATGACATTCCTGGCCTTCCTGGGCATAAGTAACGATGCGTTTGGCCATAGCGCCGGCAATTTGGCGAACCATAATCTGTTCTCCGTTCGGACGCTCGATCACTACGGTCGATCGTTCGTTTTCGGTACTCGACTTGGGCAGGTAAGCCGCCCGGAACCGGCCTTTCTGGTGCGAATAATGGACGATTTTCCCCTCTACCGGTATCCAGTTGATATGCACATTGGTCAATCCCATGAAAATGGATATTTGCAATTTCCGTTCTTCAAAGTATTCGGTTTCAAATACTTCTTCTATCACGACCACTTTCCCGTCGGCCGGAGCGACGACTATATCTTTCGTATCGCCCGTAAAAAAACAGACTACGTTCCGGAAAAAAAACACGACGGCGCCGAAAACTGCCAGCGAAACCAATAAAATCAGCACATAAATCAACAGGCGGGAAGCGAAAAAATAAAGCCCGATATTGATTAAAGCTAATAAAACAAAGGCAACAAGAATAATATTGCGTCCTTCTCTGTGAATTTTCATTTTTGAATTTGTGTTGTTCGTGCCGCAAAAGTAGTAAAAATTTTTGAAATTTACTTATATGATGGCAGCGGGGAATGTTCATCAATTACGGAAGTTTTTTTTATTTGTGTTTTTTGCTTTCATTTTATTTTTGCTTTTTTATGAATGACAAGAATGTTCAAAAGGTCGATTTCTCGAATTGCGAGGGCGTTCGCCCGAAGCAATCCATTAATAATCAATAATCTGGTTTGCTTCCTGCTTCGTTCTTCGCAGTTCGCAATGACGAAAAATCGACCTTTTAATACATCCCCTTATAGTTGTTCGAACTTTGAGTTATACGATTATTGTGATTTTATCACTTCGCTATCTTCAGCGCACTCTCGCCGACTTTCAACACATAAATCCCTTTCGACAAGGAAGAAACGTCAATGCGGTTACTGCCGTTTATCAGTTTTTCAGCCAGCAAGGCTTTTCCCGACAAATCATAAATGGTTGCCGTTCCGCTTTCTATTGTATTTACAATTATATAGTCGGTAAACGGATTGGGATACACGTTAATTTTTGCAGATACAGAGACATTTACAACAGACGAAATGCCTTCTTTCAAAGAAATAGAAATAGCAGGCAATGCGCCGAAATAAGCCGTTTTTACTGCAGCGTTCATATTGGGGGCTACCCCATTTTCAAGCGTAATCTTTCGGTGGTCGCCGTAAGGACTGCCGTAACCCATTGCCTTAATTACGCCATTGGTAAGCAAAAATTCATCTTCCGTAAATTCCTTAGGAATAGTTATTTTGTATTCCTGTGCACGGCTGGCAAAAGTGTACTGCCCGGCGCCGAGATAGTATGCAAAATTGGCTTCGCCGTTGGAATATTGTATGCCTGCCGACATATTGTAAATACCCGAAAGTTTGTTGGCGGGATGATACAAGGTATTGAACTTTACCGACGCCTCATCGCCCGGACTAAACTTTTCATTCGGATTTGTGAGATTGCTTACCGTGTAAGTTACGGGTTTTGCGCTCAACACTTGATAATCAACTGCGCCGCTCGCCGAAGTCATTCTTACAATGTTGCGACCGTGAACAAGGCGCACCGTATAACTTCCGTCAGCATTTGCCGTTACGCCGTCTGTCGAAAAGCCTGTGTACGAAATCACATTATTGCCGAGGGCGGGTTGTGCCAAAGTTACCGAATTTACATTGACGGGCGTGAAAGCGTAATCGTACCCGCCTGTTTCTTCCAAATAGTAGAATATATCTAATTCGCCGTCCACTGCGCTTCCCGACAATTTGTAGTCGGAATTGGTATTCATTGTTTCATTGATAAGTATTCCTGAAGTAATATCCGAAGCAGTCGCGCCGACCGAAACCACGAATACTCCTGTGTTTTCAGCCCACAGCGCGCCAAAGAAAGGACCTCCGAGAGCAGAATGAGCATTGATAGCATCGTAGGTTACAAGCACAATGGCTGTTCCGTTGCCTGCGGCTGTCAGCAAGCCGTTACTGTTGATGGTAACAACGCTGTTGTCAACAACGCCGTTTTCATTGATTACGGTATAATGAAAATCCGGCTCAATAAAATAATTTCCAACGGTAGAGTTTGTCAATTGCCAAGTACGAAGATTTATCAACTGATAAGTATCGCCCGCCGAAAGTTTTAAATGTCCTTTCTCATTTATATTCAAAAAAATATCCGCAACATTGTACCCGCTGTTGTTGTTTACATCACGGTCGATTTCTTTGGAACTGTGCGAATAAAGTTGTTCGTTTGTAATTCCCAAACTGGTAGAAGAAGCGCTTGGCGTAAATAAACCTGCCTGCGTTAACGCGCCCTCTTTACTCACGCGGTAATTATGCTGACCGCTTACATTGTAATAAAAAGTCGTATTTCCTTCGCTTGTAGAAGTAAAAACCGCTTCTTTTTCGGTGAAAGGCACATAATGTTTGCTGCCTTTTGCGCCGACATACACACTTGCGCCTTCGGGAACGGTAATAGTAAACGTGTGTTCGGGAATGGACGTTTGTATGGCTGCTACTTGCAGTTTATCTATACAAAAATAAGCGGCAGTGTTCATTCCATATATTGGGTCGCTGTCGGTGGATTCCATTGTAAAATATATTCCGCCGACTTCGCCCAATGCCGATAAATCCACCTTTTCCCAATTGGGGCTTTGGCGTAATGCGCCGTTTTTAAATTCGGCTAAAACATACTCTACCACATTGCCGTTGTCTTCGTAGTTTTCGTTCAAACCGTGAATGAAAAGTTTGAAATAATCGCCTTCCTGTGCGAACGGAGTAGAAAACCCATCGGTGTGAATGTTGCCGTAGTAAGACCAGGGACTGTTGTTTATATATACCTCTTTGGCTTGATACACATCGTCGAAAATAACCGAAAGCGTAGGATATTCATAGTATCCGTCCATAAATCCCCAATAGGCGAGCAAGTACGGCACATCGGGGTCGGCAAGGACAACGCCGTTTTCGTCTTTCAACACATTGCCCTGCGCATCGGTTTTGATACCTCCGCCTGCCATATTGCCCCATTGGTGGCTAACCCAGTCTGTGCCATAATCGGTATTATCGCCGTTTTTGCTGTAAGTAAATCCGTCCCAATAATAACCACCCCAAGCATCACCCTCTCCTGCGCCTAAATGCGAGAAATTAAAGGCGCTGTTGTTAAATTCAATAAAGGGGTAATCGACGTCGTTGTAAGTTTCCGTCCAAACGCCGTTTGCGTCCAAAGTAAACGTTGCGGGATGGGTCGGCTGACTTAAATCTAAAGTAATAACTCCGCTTGAATTGGCGTTTGCCGCGCGTAATTTTGCTTTCGCAGGGGCTTTTTGCGGAGTTGATTTTGTGCTGTGCAGCACACTATTTTGCGGTTTTACGCCAAACCAATGTTCGGCAAACGACTGCGACTGTTGCGCCGCCACGTTCCACGCCATACTCAAGGCTACCGCCAAAATAAAGCCAAAGTTAAAAATTCTTTTATTTTTCATATAAAACTTGTTGCGGACTCGCACCGCGCCGCTCCTTAACGACGTTTTAGGTTTAAAATTTAATTTATTTGTAAATAATCATTTATTTTTATCAAAAGATTTATTCTATTCATACAACATGGCAAAATGCGCGGGAATATCGCCTGTCTGCACCTGCCACTTCTTTTTGCCGTAGCGGTCGAAGCAGAACAGCGAGCCCGAATAGACACTGTTCGCCGCATCGGTCAGGTAAATATCCTTGTTTACAGGATTTACCATAATGCCGTAGGGCGTCGTTATTTGTTTATCCGTTCCGTCGGTAATAAAATTGCGGGTAACGATTTGCTTCGTTGTTACATCAATAATGCCGTAGTTCACCGTCCTGTCGTATGAATAGTAGCTAAATTCGGAGCTGTAAAAGTAGAGCGAATCGCCGTCAAGAGTCATTTCGGTAACGGCAATGTCAATCGCGCCGCCGTAGGTATCGGTTTCGGCGTCAATCCAGAACAGTTTTGAAGGCACATCGTAGTAATCGCCGCGCGAGCTGACCCACAGCTTGCCGTGTTTGTCGGCTTTGAGGCGGTGCAGGTTAATGGCAACTTCGATACGCTTCGTTTCGGTAAAACTCGGAATGTCGATTACCGACACGGTACTTTCGTAGTTCGGTACCATATATCCACCCGAATTGGCAACGTAAATTTTGTTGCCGATAATCTCGAGTTCGTCGGGTTGAAAACCTACCAAACAGCGGTCTATAACTTGAAAAGTCGCCGTATCTACCTTTGCTACATAACCGATTTGCTTGTATTCGGGATTGATTTCTACGGGACCCGCATACGAGGTAACATAAGCGTAGCGCTCGTTAAACTTGATGTACCGGCAGTTGGGAATGTCGATTTGCCCCAATCGGCGGGCGGTGCGCTTGTCCATTACTTCTATTTTGTTGGAGCAATTTATAACGGCATACAATTTTGAGCCGTAAATAGCCAAATCGTTGCCCACATCGCCCAACTCTTTGGGTACGTCGGGATTGGCAGCCGCAAAAATATTGCGGCGATACTCGCCTGCGGCAAAATCGAAGTAGTCAAGCGTGGACTTGTTGCTGCCCATATTACCTTCGTTAAGAAGGTAAAAACCTGTCAACTCCTGATTGTTTTCCGGCGGCGTTACAGGCGTTACTACTTCGGGAATAATTTCCTCGTCTTCGCGGCAGGAAACCAAGCAAAGGATTAAGCCTGTTATTAATACAAAAAGCGTTTTTCTTCTCATATATCTAATTTTAAAATGATTTTAAAGTTTCGCCCCGGCATTGGATAATTCAACACTACATCGTAATATTGATTGAGAATGTTGTTGATTTCTGCCGAGATTTTAAGTCCCCTCCTAAATCCCTCTAAGGGGGACTTTTTAAAGTGGAAAGATTTCCCAAGCGTCAAATCGTGCGTGTACCAAGGCTGTTCGTAGTTTTCGCGAATGTTGACGGAATTGTGATATCGCTCGCCGACATAGATAAAGCTGTAATTCAAATCCCACGTTCGCCACTGCGCATTGACAATCGCCGAGCCGTTGTGCCAAGGGATGTATGCAATTTGCCCGCCGTACCAAGGGCTTTGTAGGTCGGTAAATTCCTGCGCTTTTTGAAAAGCGTAATTCAGACTCGTATTTATGCGAATATCTGAGGGCAGTTTCCATTCTATTTGCGCCGATACATCCATGCCGCGAATTTCCACATAACCTAAATTCATCATCATCCAGCGGTATTGTCCGTTGCCCTTCGGAATGGCGACAATTTTGTCCGTAACCTCATTGTAGTACGCATCGGCGTGGACATTCAAATGATTGACAATTCCTTTTTTGAAATTTTTATCGTATTGAAAACCCAAATTATACTGATTGGCGTATTCAGAATTTAATTTGATATTCCCAATGTCGGTATAGTATAAGTCGTTGAAAGTAGGCATACGGAAAATGCGCTTGTAAAAGGCGCGAATGTTCAAATTTTCGCGTTTCAGCGGTTGGTACGACAGGAAAACGGCGGGCGTATATTCGGTTTTGTCGGCTGATTGCTCGGCATTTTCTTTTCTTACATTTTCAAAAACGAACGTCCCCAAAAGGCTTGCCTGCGCCTTAAAACGCCAAATTTCAAACGCTGTTGCAAGCGCTGTAAGCAGGGTGTTTCGTGTGGGAAAAACAAAGTTTGTTAGGTTGGAATTTAATGTATTATATTGGTAATCAACAGAAAGATTTATATCCCAATTTTGCAGAATGGAATATTTATTGGCAAGCGAAGCGTAAATTTCCTGTTGCAGGAAAGTGTTGTCGAGGTACATCAAAGTCGTATCGGGATTAAGGTAGCGCATCCAATCGTTGGCATATTTCAGATTGAACAGCATTTCATAATTTTTCGGCAATGGCAGGATATTTTTTACCGTAAATTGCGCAAAGAAATTTCTGTCCCACTGCCGTTGCGAACGTTTCCAGACATTATTTACAATCGCGCCAGGAATACCTTTTTCGGAATTGTAAAAATACATTTTGCCCTGCCAATAGCCGTTTGAATTGGTCGTGTAGCCGTTCAAACCGCCTTCTACGCGGAAGGAATGAATGTCGCCGTTTTGCCGAATAGCGGTTGTGTCCCACGCCACCGCCCCGCCGGGCAATACTTTACGATAACGGAACGGATATTTTCCGGACGAATAAATATATTCGGCATTGAAAGAGGAGGAAATATTTTTGGTAATTTTCTGTTCCCATAGCACGGACGGATTAACCAAATCGAACGAGCCGGTGCGGAAATAGGAATTGATATTGAATTTCTTATCGGCGGTAAATCGCGGTCGGCGAGTGCGCAAATAAATTGTTCCCGCCGAGCCGAAATCTTTGGCGGATTGGAAAATTTCGCTTTTCTGCCCGTTGTACAAACTGATTTCTTCAATGTTGTCGAGCGAAAATTTACCCAAGTCAATCTGTCCGTTTTGCGCGGCGCCGAGTTGGATACCGTCATAAAAAACTCCCAAATGATTTGTACCCATACTGCGAATATCAACAGTTTTCAGCCCGCCGATACCGCCGTAATCCTTGATTTGCACGCCCGAAAAGTAGCGGACAGCATCGGCAACGGAAAAGCTGCTCAATGACTCCAGCTTCTCGCCCGAAAGATGTTGAGCAGGTATAACTTCCCGGTAGCGGTTAGCGACAACCACTACCTCTTCCAAAACTTGGAGTGTGTCTAATTCGTTCTGCGCCAAAACAATCGTTTGGAGCAACAGCAATGCGCCTACGCAAAATGTACGATCTAAAAACATAAAAAGCCGTTTAAAATTCTTTAAACAGCCTTCAAACAATAAAAATCGGTGATAAACTCGACAGAAATCCTGCCCTTGTTTGTCGCCGGCTTCATTCCTCGAAAGCCTTAAACGCCCCCTTCCCCTTTGGAACTGCCCCACAAGGGGAAGAAACAAGAAAAAAGGGTTTTCATTTTGGCAGGTCTTCTGACTTACTCCATCTTTGAATGTCCTTCCCGTTTCTTTACGAAACAGTGGAAAAAAGTATTATCCAAAGACTTTTGGCGGAGCTTACAGCAGCGGGTCTGTTCAGGATTTTCACCTGATTCCCTTTTCAGCGTTCTTTCCGAATGGAAAGACGCCACCAAAATTTCGGGTGTAAAGATAATGCTTTTTCGGGATTTAATACTTGTTGTTGATAAGATTTCAGCGCTAAATGACCGGACGTCTTCGGATTATTTGTGTCTTGAACGATTAAAGTTGCATAAGTCCAAACTTTTCTAAGTTCAAGTTTGAAAAAGGGCGCGCAAGTAGATTCGAATTCATTATCGATTGGAAAAAAAACAAAAATCCCCGTAAACTAATTGCTTATATAGCTGTATTGCAAAGGCATAAAATGGCTTTGATAAGTAAACATAAGTTTGATTGAAAAATAACATCAGGCACAAAAAAGCCGCTTTTACGGTAGAATTTTCTTTAATCGAAGTACAAAGTACAGTCCGACAAGCAGCAAAATGACAAGCCCAATCCGCCCGCACCACACTTGAAAACTTTGCCAACTCGACAAAGGGGTTTTTACTTGTTTGACTACTTTCTCCGGATACGGAACGCGGATTGTGCCGTTGATAAAAACGGAATCCCGGACAATTTTATCCTTGTACAAATATCGGTAGCGCTCGAAAAAGATTGTGTCGGTGGTCTGTTTGGCAAAAAAAGAATCGTAGCGAAAGATTGAAACATCGAACTGATTTTGCAAAAAAATACAAAATCAGTTCGATAGAGAATAGTTTCATTCGGTAAATTCAATAATATACGCAGAAACAGTAACTGTTTTTTGATTTACAACTCCTACATAATTCTTGCGATTCTGTTCAACAGTTTCATTAATAACGGCTCTCGACCTGCCTTCAAGATTTGCGTTTTCTAACATTTCTTTTCGCGCTGCCCCAATTAATGCTTTGAACGAACCGCCAATTCCGAACACAGAAGTGCCTGAAGCAGTTCCTTTTACATAGCTAACAACTTTAAAATTGTTTTTCGATAGCACTACTTGTGTCTCATGATTGTTCAAGTTTGAAGTCAATCCGCTATGCACAGCACA
>JAITAH010000174.1 GCA_031284225.1 Dysgonamonadaceae bacterium
TACCGTTTGCACCGGATGCGTCTGTGGTTCAACCGGTCGTTTTGGTTTTATGCCGAGTATAACCTCCGCCTGTTTTTCTACTTGTTGAGGACTCCCACAGACCTGTATCTTTCTAACGACACCGATACGCTGGTCGCCAATTTCTTCGCTTCCCGGATTCGGCGGAAACCCTTGGCGTTCGATGCGCACGAGATGTTTCCCGAAGTGCCGGAAGTTACCCAACGGAAAGTTGTAAAAGCCGTATGGACCAAAATCGAAGACTGGATTTTTCCCCATTTAAAACGGAGTTATACCGTTTGCCGCTCCATCGCGGATATTTATAACCGGAAATACGGCATAAATATGCAGGTGGTCCGGAATATTCCTTTTGCCCGGCCGTCCGGCGAAACGTCGGTTGCGCCCATTGACACGCACGGTAAAAAAACGCTTTTGTATCAGGGCGCGGTAAATGTGGGGCGGGGCATTGAATGGATCATCGACGCGATGCCTTATTTAGACGAATTTGTGTTCTATGTCGTCGGCGAAGGCGATGTGTTGGAGGCGATGAAAGAACGGGTAATCCGTTTGGGGCTGACCGACCGCGTCTTTTTCACCGGGCGAGTTCCTTTTGAACGACTCTCCGCCTATACGGCCGCCGCCGATATCGGAATAAACCTCTTGGAAAATAAAGGATTGAGTTACTATTATTCCCTTCCTAACCGGATTTTCGACTACATTCGCGCCGGCGTTCCGGCGCTGTCCAGCGATTTTCCCGAAATCCGGCGCATCGTGGCGCATTACGGCGTTGGCGTTCTGGTCAATCATTACGAACCGGCGTATTTAGCCGACATTGTCCGGCAAATGGCCTCGCAGCCCAAAAACGAAGCCGGCTTTGCCGCCGCCAATGCCGAATTGACTTGGGAAAACGAATCGAAAGTTTTGCTCGATGTTCTTTTTTGATTCTTTCATAAAATATTGTAACTTTGTCCGCTTAATAAGCAAACAACGAACAACGTGGCAGAAACAAAGTATATTTTCGTTACCGGCGGCGTAGTGTCTTCCCTGGGAAAAGGGATTGTCGCCGCTTCTTTAGGCAAACTCCTGCAAACAAGAGGGTACAAGGTTACTATTCAGAAATTCGATCCCTATATCAATATCGATCCGGGAACGCTCAACCCCTACGAACACGGCGAATGTTACGTAACCGAAGACGGCCGCGAAACCGATTTGGATTTGGGACATTACGAGCGTTTCCTCAATATACCTACCTCCAAAGCGCATAACATTACCACCGGCCGCATTTATCAAAATGTGATTAATAAAGAACGGAAAGGCGATTTTCTGGGAAAAACGGTGCAGGTTGTTCCGCACATTACCGACGAGATTAAACGGAATATCCTCTATCTGGGGAAAACCGGCAAGTACGATTTTGTGATTACCGAAATCGGCGGCACGGTGGGCGATATCGAATCGTTGCCCTACATCGAAAGTGTGCGGCAACTTCGCTGGGAGTTGGGTAAAAACTGCTTGTGCGTTCATCTGACCTATGTGCCCTATATCGCGGCCGCCAAGGAAGTCAAGACCAAGCCGACCCAACATTCGGTGAAATTGCTTCAAGAACAGGGCGTTCAGCCGAATATTCTGGTGTTACGCACCGAAAAGGAATTGCCGAAAGCCACTTGCCGGAAAGTAGCCCTTTTCTGTAATGTAGAGGAAGATGCCGTTGTTCAATCTTACGATGTGCCCAGTATTTATGAGGTGCCGGTGGTTTTGGCCGATCAGAACATGGATACCATCGTTCTGCAAAAATTGGGCCTGCCGATCGACAGCCGGCCGGACCTGACGCGCTGGAAGAAATTCCTCGAAAACATGAAGACGGCCAAACAGACCGTGAAAATCGGTTTGGTCGGCAAATACGTAGAATTGCCGGACGCCTACAAATCCATCAGCGAATCGTTGTTGCAGGCGGCCACTTATCATCATCGCAAACTGGATTTGCGGTTGATTCACTCCGAAAAAGTCAATGAGAAAAATGTGGAACAACTGTTGAGCGATCTGGACGGTATTCTGATTGCACCGGGTTTCGGACAACGCGGTATCGAAGGCAAATTCATCGCGTTGCGCTACGCCCGCGAACAGAATAAGCCGACGTTCGGCGTTTGCCTCGGCATGCAGTGCATGGTTATCGAATTTGCCCGCCATGTATTGGGGTGGAACGACGCCAATTCGACGGAAATGGATACGTCCACGTCGCACAAAGTGATCGACTTAATGGAAGAGCAAAAAAATCTGACCGTCATGGGCGGCTCCATGCGTTTAGGCGCTTACGATTGCAAATTGAACAAAGATTCAAAAGCCTACGCCGCCTATCAAACCGACTTTATACGGGAACGCCACCGCCACCGGTATGAATTTAACAACGAATACCGTTCCGCCTTTGAAGAAAAAGGAATGTCTTGCACCGGTATTAATCCGGATACGGGATTGGTGGAAGTGGTGGAAATTCCGGCATTGAAATGGTACCTCGGCGCTCAATTCCATCCCGAATACAACAGTACGGTGGAAAGACCGAATCCGTTATTCATGAGTTTTATCGAAGCAGCTATCAATTAAATTATGGACAAAAATACAATTATCGGCTTTGTGCTGATTTTATTAGTGGTCGTGGGTTTTTCTTATCTCAATCGCCCCACGCCGGAACAGATAGAGGCGCAACGCCGGTATCAAGATTCCATTGCCGTGGTGCAACACCAACAACAGGCAGCGGAAATTGCCGGCGCCTTAGCCACACAACAACAGGAAACGGAGAGGATGAACCGGGAAACGCTGCCCGATTCCGTCCGGCAAACACAGTTGCAGGATAAGTACGGCAGTTTCAGCGCTTCCACCGAAGGAACGGAAGAATTTGTTACGCTGGAAAACGATTGGATGGAAGTGAAACTGACGACTAAAGGCGCCCGCATCTATTCCGTGCGATTGAAAGAATACACCAATTACTTGGAAGAACCGCTGTATTTGTTCGACGGCGACGAATCGAATTTTGAAATGACCTTGATTACTGCCAACAACCGCGTATTGACTACCCGCGATTTCTATTTTGAAACGGTTGCTCATTCCGGCCTGCAAACCCTCTTGCGCCTCAATGCCGGCGACAACCGGTCGATCGATTTTGTCTATACCTTGCATCCCGACGATTATATGGTGGATTTTGAGGTCGTTTCCAACAATATGCAAACCGAACTTTCTCCGGCCATGCGTACGCTGGATATTCAATGGATGCAGAAAATCCGCCAGCAGGAAAAAGGACGCAGCTTTGAAAACCGTTACGCCCGGTTGGCCTACAAATACGTGTCGGACGATGTGGAAGAATTGCGCGAAACGAAAGACGATCTGCGCGATGTTTCCAACCGCTTGAAATGGATCGGTTACAAAGACCAGTTCTTTTCGTCCGTCCTGATTGCCGGCGATAATTTTGAAACGGCGCGATTGGATTCCCGCTATTTGAACGAGGGGCAATACCTGAAAGAATACAACGCTTCTGCCAGCGCTCCCTATCTGGTTACCCGAAAGGAGCCGGTCAAATTCAACTTCTATTTCGGACCGAACGATTATACGCTCTTAAAGCAATACGATAAAACCAAATTTGCCGGACAAGATTTGGCCTTGGAGAAACTGGTGCCCCTGGGTTGGAGCTTTATTCGCAGCGTCAATAAATACATTATTATTCCGATTTTTGACTGGTTGACGGGTTGGCACGTGGGTTTGGGACTGGCCATTTTCCTGTTAACGCTGATTATTAAAATGGCTTTGTTTCCGTTGACCTATAAATCGTTTATGTCGTCGGCCAAGATGCGCGTGCTCAAACCGCAGGTCGAAGCGATTACGGCCAAGCATCCGGGGCAGGACAATGCGTTGATACGCCAACAAAAAACGATGGAGTTTTATAAGCAGGTAGGCGTCAGTCCGATGTCCGGCTGTTTGCCGTCTTTATTGCAAATGCCGTTCTGGATAGCGATGTACTGGTTTTTTCCGGTGGCCATTGAGTTGCGGCACCAAGGCTTTTTGTGGGCAAGCGATTTATCCACTTACGACGCCATCATCCATTGGAACGCCGACATCCCCCTGATTTCCAAATTTGTAGGCAATCACCTCAGTTTGTTTTGCGTGTTAAACTCGTTGGTTCAGCTCATTTACATGAAATATACGATGGATCAACAAAATACCGGTCAGGAACAAATGCCGGGGATGAAGCTGATGGCCTATTTCATGCCGATTATGATGTTCTTCTGGTTCAACTCGTATGCGGCCGGGCTGAATTATTACTACTTAGTTTCGACGTTAATCACTTACCTGATGATGTTTGCCTTCCGTTTCTTCCTGAATGAAGAAAAATTGCTGGCCAAGTTGGAAGCCAATAAAAGCAAAGCCAAGCCCGCGAAGAAAAAATCCGGTTTCATGGCGCGACTGGAAGAGGCGCAACGGCAACAACAGGCCTTGTTGCGGGAACGGCAAAAGCAGCAGGGAAAGCGACGGTAAAAGCTATGCGGTACTCGGCGATCGACCGGCTAATGCAACCGAGTATGAGTATCATGCGTTCTGTAAAATATTACCCTAAAACTATTTCCACGCAACGCTGACTCCGCCCAACACCGTTATGCCCGGCATGGGATACTGATATACGGTTTCATAACTTACATCGGCCAGGTTTTCGCCCTGGACAAATAGGGTCAGCCCTTTTATCGGACGGAAAGACACTTTAGCGTCGAGCAGTCCGT
>JAITAH010000083.1 GCA_031284225.1 Dysgonamonadaceae bacterium
GCTTTTTCGACCGCGGGGAAGCCGAAAAAGGATTTGCCCTGTTGCGGAAAGTCAGCGAAACGATTGCGCAGGCGCACAATTGCACGGTCAACTTCCACGACGAAATGGGTATCAAACTCCATCCCGTCCTCAACAACCCGGCGCTGACGCAATTCACCCGCGAAGCAGTGAAAGAAATCTACCCCGACCGACTGGTTTCCGGCGATCAGTACATCTGGTATGCTGCCGAGAGTTTTTCCAAATACAGTCAATTAGCGCCGACGGTCTTTGTTTTTCCGGGTATAAAAAACGAAGCTCTGGGCAGCGGCGCGGAACATCACAACGACCGCTTCGATTTGGATGAAGATGCGCTTCCGTATGCCGTGGGAGCGATGGTACAGTTTGCGGTAAAATACCTGAAGTAAAGGGTGTGTCAAAAGAGACAGAACCGTTATTGCGAGGGCGTTTCGCTCGAAGCAATCCATTGATAATTAATAATCTGGTTTGCTCCCTGCTTCGTTCCTCGCAGTTCGCAATGACGAGAAATCGACCTTTTGACACATCCTCGCTTTTTTCGAACAGATTGCAACAAAGCCTATTGGTTTCAAAAACCTTTTACTATCTCTTGCGTTGACTGGATTCGTAAATACACAAACGAATTTATTTTGATAATGCCTCGTATCGTTACAAGAATAATTTTCACGCAAAGGAATTTCTTGGATACAAAATAGCCTGTTTTGTAAACAAATTGTATTATTTCATTGCTCCATTTGTCATGCCTTTGTAATACCGAAACGGGAACTTTGCGCCGGAATAATTACTATTAATAAAGCAATTCATGAAACGAAGTATTTCCCTTTTTCTTCTGGCAGGAACAGCGCTGCCTGTTTTCGCTCAATCCCGGACGCTTCCGGATTCGACCGTTTATTCTCCGGGCGAAAAAACATTGCAGGAGGTAGTTGTCAGTGTACAGAAACGCAACCAAAGCAGTTTGGACGTTCCGGTGGCTGTGAGCGCCTTGTCCGGACTCGATTTGCTCCGATTAGATGTCCGGCAGTTCGACGAACTCTCGGAATACATTCCAGGGATGCAGATGCAATTGCAAAGCCCGAACAATCCCGGCTACGTTATCCGGGGCGTAACTTCCGACGATGGCGATTCCCGTTCGCAGGCGAGGGTTTCGATTTTTCAGGATGGAATATCTATTTCCCGTTCTCGTGCTTCGGCGGTGGAACTGTTCGATTTAGACCGGGTGGAAGTGGTGAAAGGGCCGCAGGGTACGCTTTTCGGACGTGGAGCTGAGATAGGAGCGCTACACATCCTCCGTAAAAAACCCGTTAATGCTCTGGGCGGGGAAGTAACTTTGGGCTATGGTTCGTACAACCGCAAATTGGCCGACGGATTTATTAATACGCCCATCCTGAAAGATAAACTCCTCAACCGGTTTGCGTTTACTTTTGAAGACCGGGACGGATTTATCAAAAACCTTTCCGGCGGCGACCTCAACGGTAAAAACACGTTCGCTTTGCGCAATTCAACGCGCTTGTTTGCCGGTAAAAAAACTTTGGCGGACTTGGTTTTGGATTACCAGCGGGATAATTATCCGGGCACGTCGTTCAAGAACGGGCAGTATGCGCCGGCCGGCGGAGACGCCAGCCCCCATTCGGCGGCGGATTTGGAACAGGGCGAAAACTTGTATATAAAAAGAAATCTGGGCGGCGCAGCTTTGTTGGTCAATCACGACTTCAACCGTGCATGGAACCTGACTTCTATTTCCGGCTTCCGGGCGTTTGATTCGGATGAATCGTTCGACGCCGACGGGACGGCTTCCCCCTTGATGTGGGTTTCGGAAATAGAAGAAGGGAAACAATTCAGCCAAGAGTTTCGATTCAATTATACCAATCGCCGCAATTTTTCCGGTTTTGCTGGAGCCAGTTATTTTTATGAAAACTGTTCGCAGTATGTCCCTTTGCGCATCAACGAGCAGGCGCTTTATCCTGCTTATACCGCCGGTTTGCTCAACGGTTTGTTTGCTTCGTTGTTTTCGGCAGACATTGCCAATGTGTTGTTTCCCGCTATGCCTGCGCTTACCGATGGACGATTCAATTATGTGGAAAATATCCCCAACATCCGGGCAACGTTGGAACAGGTGTACAGCCAACAACTGGGGATGCCGTTGACTCTGGAACAGGTTTTTGCTTCCTTGCCTGCGGAACAGCGGCAGCAACTCATCGGGACTATTGATTTGCTTTCCAACCATTCGCTGAACCTTTACCATGAAGAGGCTTACAAAAACACGGCTACTAATCATGCCGCCGAAGTTTTTGCCGATGGAACGTGGCAGATTACCCGGCAACTGGGACTTACTGCCGGCGTTCGCCTGAGCTATGAGCATCAGGAAGGTACGTATGAGGCAGCGCCTTCGCAACAGCCCAGCATTTTGGGAATGTTGAGCAGCGGATCGCCCAACTTGTTGAGTACGGTTTCCAACGGGATACTGTCGGACGCCAAGGATTACTGTTCCATCGTTATGCGCACTGCCCTGAATTACATGATTGGGCGGAACAACCTCTATGCAAGCGTTTCCCGCGGGCGGCGTCCCGGGGTCGTTTTCGTTCTCCCTGAAGGAACGACTTTCCTTTCGCCCGAAATTATTTGGAGTTACGAAGCCGGTATTAAGGGCTTGTTGCTCAACGGCAGGTTGAATTACGACTTGGCCGCTTATTACTACGACTGGTCGCATTTCCAAAGCGCTTCGCTTCAGTTGCAGGAAGGCGCTGTGGTAGCCGAATATCAACCGGACGACGCCGGTAAAGCTCGCAGTCTGGGCGTGGAAGCCGGATTGAGGTATGCCCTCTTGCCTTACCTGAACGTGTTTGGGAACTATGCGTATATCGACGGCAAGTTTGCCGACAACGACGAGGCCGGGAATAAACAGGAATACGCCGAGAATCGTTTCCGCCTTACTCCGGAACATTCGTTTTCGTTAGGAATGGATGTTACGTATGGACTGCGAACGGGGCAGACGCTTTATTTCCGTCCGGCCTATTCCTACAAATCGAAAGTTTATTTCGAGGATAACAACGACGAACGGTTGACGCAAAAGGGATACGGCTTGCTCAACTGTACCGCCGGCTTCCGTTTCAAACCTTCTAAAGGCGGGAAAACTTACATGGAAATCGGCGCGTATGGCAAAAACGTGTTGAACGAAAAATACATTATCGACGCAGGAAACAGCGGCAATGCCATCGGCTTTCCTACGTTTATTGCCGGAAATCCCGCCGTCTTCGGCGGACAAATTCGCATCGGATTTTAATCATTAAAAAATAAAAGTAATGAAACGAGTATTATTCACAGTCATTTGTATTTTAGGGATTTTTGTGCTTATTTACGCCCGTAATCGAGCCGATTGGCAGGAATATGCCGGACGTTATGCTTTTTCCGTAGAAAACTTGGCGGAAACGTTGGAGATTGTGCTTCAAGGCGATACTGCGCTGACGGCTTTCACCCCTATGGGCGAAATTGCGTTGACGTATGTCGAAAAAGACCGTTTTGAATTTCCTCAATACGGCGGCGTAGTCGTTTTTGAACGGGACGAAACGCAAAAGATAACCGCTTGCCGGATTTCCGTTGCCGCAATGGACATGGAAGAAATAAAAGCTAAAAAACAATGAAAAAGGGGATTATTATTGGGATACTTGCTTGTTGGGCGGTATCCCTCTCCGCGCAATCGTTCGTTGCGGGAACCGTTTACGAAGACCTGAACGGGAACGGAAAGCGGGATAAAAAAGAAAAAGGAGTCGAAGGAGTAAGCGTATCGAACGGGGTAGAAGTCGTGCAAACCGATGCTTCGGGAAAATACCGCTTGCCCGCCGCCGCCGACTGTATTGTGTTTGTGATTAAACCTTCCGGTTATCAGGCCGCTTTGGATGAATTTAATTTGCCGCGAACGTATTACATCCACAAGCCGTCCGGCTCGCCGGACAGTTTTTACAAAGGCGTGGCGCCGACCGGGACGCTTCCCGCTTCGCTGGATTTCGCGTTGTACCGCTACGACGAACCGGATGCGTTTACCGCCCTCCTTTTCGGAGATACCCAACCCTACAACGAACAGGAAGTCGAATACCTGAAAAAAGGAATTATCGCCGAAGTCCGCAACGCGCAGGGAGTTAGCTTCGGGATAACGCTCGGCGATTTGGTCGGCGACCGGTTAGACCTTCACGCGCCTTACAAACAGGCTATCCGGGAAATAGGCGTCCCTTGGTACAACGTCATGGGCAACCACGACATGAACTACGACTCGAAAGAAGACCGTTTTTCGGACGAAACGTTTGAAGCGCATTTCGGGCCAAACAATTACGCCTTCAACTACGGAAAAGCGCACTTCATCGTGCTGGACGACGTCCTTTACCCGCATCCGGTAACGGGAAAAGGCTATTGGGGCGGTTTACGGGACGACCAACTCGCTTTTGTCAGCAACAACCTCTCGCATGTTCCCCACGACCGCCTGATAGTCGTTTCGATGCACATCCCGCTGATCGACTCGGAAGGAGAAGAAGCTTTCCGCGCCGCCGACCGGCAGGAACTGTACAAAATAGTGAAAGATTACCCCAACGTTTTATTCCTATCCGCCCACACGCATATCCAGATGCAACACGCTATCGGGAAATCGCAAGGCGTTGACCGCGAGCAGCCGGTTCATGAATACAACGCCGGAACCGTCTGCGGCGACTGGTTTTCGGGAGTCCTGAACGAACAAGGACTTCCGGTCGCTACAATGCGCGACGGAACGCCCGCCGGGTACGCTTTCCTGAAAATCGACGGGAACCAATATGCGCTCAAGTATAAAACCTTCGGGAAACCGGACGATTACCAGATAGCGCTTTATCACCCGAAAGCTGTCCCTTTCCGGAGCGCGACAAGCGCCTCCCTCTATGCCGATTTTTTCATGGGAAGCCCCGGCGACACACTGGAATACCGCATCGACGACGGCGAATGGGCAAAAATGCAACGGGTGGAAGAATTCGACCCGGCTTATTACCGCTACGTGCAAGATTGGGATTACATGGAACACTTGCCGCCCGGTCGCCGCCCGTCCAATCCCATCGTTTGCAGTCATTTATGGAAAAGCCGCATCGCCACCCGGTTAACCGTTGGAGAACACCGGATAGAAGTCCGGGCCAAAGACCGCTTTAACCAAGTGCATACGGCAGAAAGCGTTTATCGGATAGAGTCCGGCAAGTAAGCGGCAGTCCTCCGGATTGTCCTTGTTTCGCAGAGATTATCGGCGACCAAGTAATCCTTCGACGGATACGCCACAATATTGAATCCGGTTGCCGTATTAAACATCCTAAATCTATTCATGCCATTACCCTTGAAGGGTCTTTAATTAAGCATATCGCTTTCTTTTAGGCGCATCCTTTCGATAAATGGCACAATTTATACATAGCAACTTGAATCTGCGCTAATGAAATAAATTTGTAAGTCTTCCAAATTCCCACTATCTTTGCAGACTTATCCGAATAAATTTGTTTAAAATAATTCAATGAACGAAACGGACGTTTTAGTAAACACAATCGTAGAAGCGCTGCAAGAAAAAAAGGGGAAGGAAATCGTTATCCTCAATTTAACCGGATTAGAAAGCGCCATTTGCAAATACTTTGTTATTGCTCAAGGAAATACGCCTACACAAGCGTCGGCCTTGTCGGACGAAGTATGGGACCGAGTGTACGACCGTTTACACGAAAAACCCTTAGGCGCTGTGGGCATGCAGGCCGCACAGTGGATTGCGATGGATTACGGTTCCGTAATGGTACATATATTTATTCCTCACATCCGCGATTATTATAACTTGGAAAGTTTATGGGCAGACGCCGATGTGACAGAAATTCCTGATATCTTATGAGTGAGCAAACAAATACCGACAAAAAAAATCCGGCGCCGGGAAACAAAAAATCGGGAAAATCCGGGATGAACTGGATGTATCTCCTGATATTTCTCATGTTTGGCGTCATTATGTTTTCCAATCGAAAAAACCCGAATACCAAACAAGTCGATTGGACAGAGTTCCAGAAATACGCCCGCCAAAATTCGTTCAGCGAAATGACGGTCAATTTACACGACAACAAAGTGATTGCGGTTATCAAACCGGAACACATCCGCGAAATTCTGGGCGTGGACAGTTTAACGCCCTCCTATTCCTTCATGGGAAAACCTGAAGGAACGGTTAGCGTCATTGTCCCCTCGGCCGACCGGTTTTCGGATTTTTACGAAAAAACCGTAGCGGAAAGCCGGATAGACGCCACCGTTAAATACAATGAAGGTAGCGGCATCCTTCAATACATTCTTGTCAATATCCTGCCGATTGTTCTTCTTGTCTGCCTTTGGATATTTATCATGCGGCGAATGTCCGGCGGAACCGGCGGCGTTTTCAACGTCGGCAAAGCGCGTACCCAAATTTACGACAAATCGTCGCCGCTCTCCAGGAAAGTAACTTTCAAAGATGTAGCCGGCCTTTCGGAAGCCAAGCAGGAAGTAGAAGAGATTGTCGATTTTCTGAAAAATCCCGGAAAATACACCAATCTGGGCGCTAAAATACCCAAAGGAGCTTTGCTGGTAGGCCCTCCGGGAACGGGAAAAACCTTGCTCGCAAAAGCCGTCGCCGGCGAAGCGGATGTGCCTTTCTTCTCGCTATCCGGTTCCGATTTCGTAGAAATGTTTGTCGGCGTAGGCGCTTCGCGCGTGCGCGATTTGTTTCGCCAGGCCAAAGAAAAAGCGCCCTGCATTATTTTCATTGACGAAATCGACGCCGTTGGCCGCGCCCGGAACCGCAACCTCAGCATGGGTTCCAACGATGAACGGGAAAGTACTCTGAATCAGCTATTAACCGAGATGGACGGTTTCGGTTCCAACAGCGGAGTTATCCTTTTGGCGGCGACTAACCGCGTGGATATTTTGGATAAAGCCCTGTTGCGCGCCGGACGTTTCGACCGCCAAATCAACGTGGACTTGCCGGAACTGAACGACCGGAAAGAAATCTTTCTCGTCCATCTGAGGGATATAAAAATCGACGAATCGGTGGATACGGAATTTCTGGCTCGCCAAACGC
Source organism: Dysgonamonadaceae bacterium (assembly GCA_031284225.1). The sequence continues at coordinate 7,088 of JAITAH010000083.1, forward strand.
CCGGTTTTTCCGGAGCAGATATTGCCAACGTTTGCAACGAAGCGGCGCTGATTGCCGCCCGCAACGGGAAGAACTTTGTTCAACGGGAAGACTTTATGAATGCCGTTGACCGGATTGTCGGCGGTTTGGAAAAAAAATCCAAAATTACGACGGTGGCCGAACGGCGGGCGATAGCCTTACACGAAGCCGGTCATGCTACGTTGAGCTGGATGCTGGAATTTGCCAATCCTTTGGTCAAAGTAACGATCGTCCCGCGGGGAAAAGCCTTGGGCGCCGCATGGTACATGCCGGAAGAACGGCAAATTACTACCTATCAACAACTGCAAGACGAGATGTGCGCCACGCTCGGAGGCCGCGCCGCCGAAGAATTATTCCTGGGAAGAATTTCCACCGGCGCTTCCAACGATTTGGAACGGGTTACCAAACAGGCCTACGCAATGGTCGTCTATTACGGCATGAGCGAACGCCTGCCAAACTTGAATTACTACGACGCTACCGGACAGGATTGGGGATTCCACAAACCCTATAGCGATGAAACAGCCCACCTAATCGACGAAGAAGTTAAACGGATTATCAACGAACAGTACGACCGCGCCAAGTCTATTTTGTTGGAACACGAAGACCGGCACAAAGCGTTGACCGACGTTTTATTAGACCAGGAAGTCATCTTTGCCGACGATCTGGAAAAAATATTCGGCAAACGGCAATGGGTGTCCCGTTCGCAGGAAATCTTGGAGCAACAAATCGTGAATAATCCCGACGCGGCCGCCAAAGAACTCGGCAACACAAACCATCCGAACGAACCGGCCGGCGAGCAATGAAAAACTTCTTGTTACGAACGTGGACCGGACTGGTTTATGTAATAGTGATTACCGTCGGCATTTTAGGCAATTCCTATACTTTTTCGGCGCTCTTCTCGATCGTTACCGTTGTCTGCCTCTGGGAGTTTTACCATTTGGTCAATGCGCAGAAACGGACGCAGATCAATGCCTGGTATAATTGTTTCGGCGGGTGGATATTGTTTGTTTCCTCGTATTTATATGCATCCGGTATAACTTCTCATGCGATTTTCCTTGCGTATTTGGCGTATATCGTTCTCGTTTTTGTTTCCGAACTGTATGAAAAAAAGCAGGATCCGATTACGCACAGCGCCTATATTTTCCTGGGACATTGCTATATCACCCTCCCTTTTTCGCTGCTGAACCGCTTGGCTTTTTCAGTTGACGATACGGGCGCGATACACTATTATCCGGCGTTGATACTCGCCCTAATGGTTTTTATCTGGATGAACGATACGGGCGCCTACCTCGTCGGCAGTTTATTCGGAAAACACCGTTTATTCGAACGCATTTCTCCGAAGAAATCATGGGAAGGGTTTTTCGGCGGGTTACTGCTTGCGGTTGCCGTTTCGTTTCTTTTCGCTCATTTCGAACCGGATATCTCCGCTTTCCATTGGATTGGATTAGCTGTAGTCGTAGCCATCTTTGCCACTTGGGGCGATTTAGTAGAATCGTTGATAAAACGAACGTTGGAAGTAAAAGATTCCGGAAACATCTTACCGGGGCACGGCGGTTTTTTAGATCGTTTCGACAGCCTCTTGCTGGCCGTCTATGCCCTGCTGTTTTACGTACAGCTATTTATTCGAAATTAAGTACTAACGAAATCATCCGGGTTTTGCCTTGGGCGATGGCGTCGGAATATTTACGCAAACTGTTGTCGGTCAAATCTGTTCGGTCGTGCGTAATGATATCGGAAAGTCCGAAACTGAAACGGAGTTCGGGCGCCACTTTGATAATCGGAAAATAAAAATCGCAACCTAATCCGATGGTTAATCCGTAATCCAGCGGCTTCAAGTAAACGGCTTCATCGGTTTTTCTTCCCAAATCCAGGGCGGCGTAAGCTCCCGCAATCACGTAAGGGCGATAATTATTCAAGCGGACGGAACGGATTTTCACATCCAACGGCGTCATCAGATAATTGGAACGGACCACCGTTCGATACGATTGCCGGCTGTCCTGCTCTATAAATTGAAAATTTTTGTCGCCGAAATGCAGCATCGGACTGAACCGCAAATTCATATACGGATTTAAATACAAATCGGCCAACAATCCGGCGCTGAATCCGGGGGAATAATCGGGAATGGTTGCAAACCAGGCTTCGCCCGTTTCTGTCGGAATACCGGCATTCGCGAGCAGGATATCCTGAAAGTTCATTCCGATGGAAATCCCGAAATGATACAATTTATAATCGCCGTACGGTTGATTCTGCACCTTTTGCTTTTGGGCGAAAAGCGGGCAACCAAGCAGCAAACCAATAAACAATATGGAAATTTTCCCTTTCATATTTAATATTAACGTGAAAAATGATAAAAGATTATTTGTTTTTCCAATTTATTTGTTACCTTTGTGCCGACATTTGAGTTTGTTACGACAGCTTTATGGCTTTTTGCGAATTTCCATTCGTTTACAGAACTAAACCTGCGATAATCCTCTCAATTGATTTATTATCCATTTTTATTTATTTTTTTATTTATTTTTAGAAAATGAACATTTTCATTGCAGGTTTGAGTTTCAAAGTAAACGACGCCGATTTAACAAATTTATTTGAGGAGTACGGAACTATTCGTTCAGCCAGAGTGATCACAGACCGTCAAACGGGAAAATCCAAAGGATATGGATTTGTCGAAATCGACGATGAAGAAGCGGCTAATCAAGCGATTGCCGAACTGAATGGCGCTGAGTATGACGGACGTACCCTTTCGGTCTCCGAAGCTCGCGCGAAAGAAGAACGCCCGCGTCGCGAATTTCGCGGCGGCGGCAACCGCGGAGGCGGTGGTTACGGTGGCGGAGGATACAATCGTAATCGATATTGATTGACTATTGTAAATGGCGGGCGTTCGACCCGCCATTTTTTTTTTTCAGATAACGACGTTCACAATTTTGTTGGGCACTACGATAACCTTTCGGGGCGGTTTACCTTCCGTCCATTTTTTTGAATTTTCGTTGGTCAAAACGGCTTTTTCCACTTCTTCAGACGAGGCGCCGGCGGGAAACTCCATAGAAAAACGGGCTTTCCCATTGAACGATACGGTATATTTTACCGTATTTTCTTTCAGATATTCCTCGTTGTAATCCGGAAAATGAGCGTCGCACACCGTGGTTTCGTTGCCCAGCCGGCGCCATAATTCTTCGGCGATATGCGGGGCAAAGGGCGCCAACACAACAACCAAATCGCTCAAAACGGCTCGTTTATTGCAATTCAACGCAGTCAGTTCGTTCACGCAAATCATGAAAGCGGCTACCGAAGTGTTGAACGAGAAGTTTTCAATATCCCAACTTACTTTTTTGATCAGTTTATGAATGGATTTCAGTTCGTCGGCTGCCGGCGGTTCGTCGGAAACCGAAAACGTATCGTCTTTGAAAAACAGGTTCCATAACTTGCGCAGGAAACGGGAAACGCCGTCGATGCCGTTCGTATCCCAGGGTTTGGACTGTTCGACAGGCCCCAGAAACATCTCGTACAGTCGGAGCGTATCCGCCCCGAATTTTTCGACAATATCGTCGGGATTAACCACATTGAACATGGATTTGGACATTTTTTCGACAGCCCAGCCGCAGAAATATTTTCCGTCTTCAAGAATAAAATCGGCCGTTTGGTATTCGGGGTTCCAGTTCCGGAATTTTTCAATATCCAAAATATCGTTAGACACGATGTTCACGTCCACATGAATGGGCGTTACATCGTAAGACTCTTTCAAACCGGCAGACACGAAGACGTTGGTGTTTTTGATGCGATACACAAAGTTGCTACGTCCCTGAATCATCCCCTGGTTGATTAGTTTTTGGAAAGGTTCCTCATCGGCAATCAGTCCCAAGTCGAACAGGAATTTATTCCAGAAGCGGCTGTAAATCAAGTGTCCCGTAGCGTGTTCCGTTCCGCCGACGTATAAATCGACGTTGCGCCAATAGGCGTTGGCGGCTTTGGACGCCAGCGCCTGATCGTTGTGCGGATCTTCGTAACGCAAGTAATAAGCCGACGAGCCGGCAAAGCCGGGCATCGTGGCCAGTTCTAAGGGATATTTTTTATTTTCCATCTTTTTCGTTCATTTCGAGCGCAAATATAGCTGATTTTTTTCACATTACCCACAGACGAATAAAAATGGGAAAATAACGAAGCATGGCAATCCGTACCCCCCATGATTACGCTTTCAAACTTGTCATAAGAATACCGGATAGCATCAGGGCGACGCACCTTTGTTAATAACTGTTTGTTTAATTACTCGCGTTTCAGATTCTTTCATGGAAAGACCGAAACGGGAATTTTTATGCGGCTGAAGCGCCTCAAAAATTAAAGACGGCAGCCGGATCGGCCTACCGGAAACAGAATATCCTTCCAATTAAACACATAGAAAAATGTAAATTATTGTAAAAAAATGATGAGGTTGTTGCATGAATAATAAAAAATAACTATATTTGCGACATAAAATTAAAAAGATATATAAATATAAAATTATTAAATATCATAAAAAACAGAATTAAAGATGAAAAAACATTATGTTATCCCTGTTGTAGCAATTCATCGGGTAAAAATGGAAATGAATATTGCAGATACGATGTTGTCTGCGAGAGTAGTAAGTTCGACGCCGTGGGGCGAGGAGGAGATTCTCGGCGACGCTCCGAACAATACCGAAGGGGGCGATGTGTTCGTAGCATGGAAATAAGCAGCCGGGCTGGGCAAGAACAGATAAAAAATTAAAATGAAATAAACTAATGAAATCAGGAAATTATATGTTAAAAAATTATACATTATGGATGCTGATCGGTGGTCTGACGCTGTGTTTCACTTCGTGCGACGATCGGGAAAACGTATCCGGAAGGGAAGCTGAAATCCAATTCTTGATCAACGGCAGGGTTGCTTGGGGATCAGAAACGACGATGCGCAACGCCTCGGACAAGGCGCGGACAGTAGAAACGCAGATCGTGCCGATGGACAACAACTGGACATTGGAAGTGAACTTAGTGGAAGATCCCGCGCCGCCCACCCGTGCGGGGGATGACCTCTTAATCGATGGAGCAAAAGTCCGTGTAATTGTTCATTCGGGTAGTACTATTGCTGGCGAAGCCGACTATACTTATTCTTCGGGCAAGTTAGTATTGGATGGTACCGGAGTAACATTGACAGACGGAGACTACGCTTTTAAAGCCTATTCTTATAATCTTCAGACACTGCCAACCTCTACCTCGACGTCAACCATAGCCGTTAGTCCTTACGTTGACGGAACCGTTACAAACGATTTGCTTTGGGGATCCTCCCCGTTAGTTGTTCCAATAAGCGGATCGGGAGACAACTCGGTCGCTCTTTCATTGGACCATAAGTTTAGCCGGATGAGATATTCTGTAACTACACCCCCCAATGTGACCGCAAATATTGCCGTATCGCTTATCAACAATTATTCAGCTAATCTGGCGAAGGTAGCCGGGACGCTTGCTAAGGATATTTCCATTCCACAACCGCTTGTTAAGGTTGATGTGGGTACGACGGGTACGACGGATGACGACGCTTTTCGCATTGTCTATACATCCGAGGAAAAACCGATAATTAAGATAACCGGTAGCGTTACAGGTCCCTTGGGCGATGTAGTAACTTTTACAAATGACCGATACGTAACGTTCAACAAGGAGTTGGAGGCCGGCGGAACGTACACCTTGCAGATTAATTTTAAACAGGGACTGACTTGGGCGGGTTCGAATATTTACTGGGTGGAAGACGACGACCCGGATACACCCGATATAGAAGGTTATTTAACGTTTGCCGCTCCCGGTACTACGGATAAACAGTTTTACCAAGGGGTGTTTTTTCGTTGGGGATCGCTGGTTGGGATTTCGCCTGTGGCATCTACCAGTGGTGATGTTAATTTCTCCCCCACTGTCGATCCTATTTACGTACCTATCGATGATAACGATCCGAGCTCGATTAAATGGGTAAGAACGACTGTTACCAATGCCTGGCAGGCTTATGGCTGGACTGATGCTCCGAATAGTACGCCTTCTACTCCATACGCATTCGACTCTATTCCTCATGTTTACAATGTTAGCGTAAATGATCCTACCACCAATTACCTTGCTTCCAGCGGAGTTCACGATCCGGCACACTATAAAGGGGATATCTGTAAATACCTTAGCGGTCAGCCCCATACTCCTATGGGTGTTTGGGTGATGCCCACGTTTAATGATTTTTTTCTAAACATTAAACAGAGTGATAAGACGGACTGGAACGTAACTCCGACGAGTTCTCCCTATTGGCGTCGAGTACCGCAATCAGGGGGTTTTACACATGATTATTACGGAGTAGAAACTTTTGGTTATCCCTTTGGGACCTACGAAAATTGGGATTGGGGCATGTCTTACAGTGGTGTTACAATCTTCCCCGCGTCGGGTGCTCGTCTCCCCCACAATGGGAACTTGTCTAGTTCGAATTACGGCGACTACTGGTGTAGTAGCGCCATGAGGATTAATGCTGTCTACTGGTATGATACGGCGACGGATACGAACTTTCTGGCGTTTGACGGATATGGCCTCTATCCGAGTAATCCCTCTCTTCCGGGGTATGGGCAATCGGTTCGCTGTTTGCTTCAAGAGTAAGAGCGCCGCTTATATTTACCTGCTCACGGCGGTGTTTGACTAAGGTATATTGACGGTAAATTGATTTTTTATCAAAACCCTCAGGGTGCGGCCTGCCGCACCTTGGGCCGATGGCAGTTGCATAATTCGTTTCGAAGCCGTATATTTGCTACTTATTTGAATATCAATGGTCATATACAACGAAGAAGAAGTTCTGAACGGTTTGCGGAGCGACGACCCGACGGCTCAGCGGAAAGCCTTTGAACAAATTGTCCGCTATTACGGCGAAAAACTGTACTGGCAAATCCGGAAAATGGTTCTGTCGCACGAAGACGCTAACGATCTGCTGCAAAATACGTTTATTAAATCCTGGATGAGTATCGACTTGTTCCGCGGCGACGCTAAATTATCGACCTGGCTGTACAAAATCGCTATCAACGAGAGTATTACTTTCCTGAATAAACAACGCGCTCATACGCATATTTCGATGGACGACAACGATGTTTATCTGACCGACAAATTGGAATCGGACGACTATTTCGACGGCGACGCCGCTCAACTGAAACTGCAAAAAGCTATTCTGACTTTGCCCGAAAAGCAACGCTTGGTCTTCACGATGCGCTATTTCGATGAAATGCCCTACGAAGAAATGTCGAAAATTTTAGACACTTCGGTCGGCGCTTTAAAGGCTTCCTATCATCACGCTTCTAAAAAAGTGGAAGATTTTTTGAACGACCATTAAACTTTTTTTATTTACATACGTCTTACTATTGTTTGCGAACAAAAGAATAATACAATATGAGTAACAAAGTCAATCCCCTGAAAGAAATCGGAAATAAAAACCCGTTCCAAGTACCGGAAGGCTATTTCGAACGGCTGAGCGATCGTATTCTGTCGCAATTACCGGAACGAATCGTCGAATCGCCCCAACCGCCGAGCCTCTGGCAACGGGTGCAACCCTGGGTCTATATGGCCGCTATGTTCTGCGGCATTGCCCTGATGGTCAATTTATTTACTCGAACGCCCCATCAACCGGACGCCTCCGGACTGAATCTGACTTCGTCGGCCGATATTGAAGCGTTTTATCAATATTACGAAGAACAGCTAACCAATAATGTGTATAATGAAGCAATATATGTAAATTTGGAACAAACATTAAATTTTTAAACCCATGAGAAAAAGTGTATTAATTGTAATAATGATTGCCTTTATAGGCAATTGGAACGGCGCTTTTGCCCAGCAACGCCCATCGAATGGAGACCGGAATGCACGGTTCGAAGCGTTCAAAGCGGCACGGGAAGATTTTATTTCGAAAGCCATGAAATTGACGGACGACGAAAAGAAGGCTTTTTGGCCTCTGTGCAACGAACTGCAAATGAAGAAATTTGAATTGAATAAACCCTTGCGCGACGAAATGCGGAAAATCAATCAGGCGCAAAGAAACAATCAACCCGTTTCGGAAGCCGATTATAAAAAGACGCTGGACTTGGGCAGCCGCATAAAAATACAGGAAGCGCAACTGGAACAGGAATATATCGTCAAATTCCTTCAGATAATCCCGGCAGAAAAAGTATTTCTGTATCGGCAAAGCGAACAAGCTTACGGCGAAAAAATGATACAGGATCGAGCCGAACGCGCCCAACGAGCCGAACGCGCCCAGCGACAGGCTGAAAAAGCCCGGCAAAGGGAGTTGACGCAGGCGCAAAAAATCAGATGAAAAGCGGAATAGCAACAGCATCACCGAGGAATATGATACTGACGGAGTTCTTTCCGCAACATTTTGGATCGACCTTGCGTGTGTTTGTCGAGCAACGACCAAAAAGCGGCGCTGTGATTCATCTCCACCGTATGGCAAAGTTCGTGCAACAACACATATTCGATTAAATGAATAGGCAATAGCATAAGGTAAAAAGACAAATTAATGATTCCCCTTGACGAGCAGGACCCCCAGCGGGTTCTGCTCTTTCTTATTTTTACTTGCTGATAAAGGAAGCCGTGCTGTTGCGCCAGGCGTTGCATTTCGGCGGGGAGATAGCGCTGGGCGCAGGTTCGTAATTCCTTGTCTTCCTTATTTTCCATATAATTTTTTAATTAACTCCGGTCGCTTGATACGGTTCAGCGAACGGATAATCCGGTCTTTGTATTCGCGGTTATACCAGAAAAAAAATTGCCGCTGGTTCTGTTTGTCCTCCTTCGTTTTTGCCGTATAAACCGGTTGCAGGGTATAAGGATGATAGCCTGTATAAAAAATCTCGGTGGACAAAGTCATGGGAGTCGGCGTAAAATCCTGTATCTGTTCGGGATGATAATCCATGTTTTTGGCAATTACCGCCAAGTCGGCCATATCCGCTTCCGAACAGGCGGGATGCGAACTCATGAAATACGGTATCAACTGTTGCTGAAGCTGGTGTTCCTGATTGATCCGGTCGAACATTTTCTTGAATTGATGAAATACGGCAAAATCCGGTTTGCGAATACATTTCAGTACTTCGGGCGCAGTATGTTCGGGCGCGACTTTCAATCGTCCCGAAACATGCCGGGCGATTAATTCCTGCGCATATTCCCGCGCCGATTTGCACCATTCGCCGTTGTCGTACGGATGAACCAGTAAATCGTAACGAATACCGCTTCCGATAAACGATTTCTTTATACCGGCAACTTTATCGACTGTTCGGTACAGTTCGAGCAACGGCCGATGGTCGGCATTCAGATTCTTACAAATAACGGGAAAGATGCACGAAGGCTTTTTGCACTGTCCGCAAATCGATGCGTCTTGGCCCTGCATCCCGTACATATTGGCCGAAGGGCCGCCCAAATCGCTCAAATACCCTTTGAAATCCGGCATTTGCGTAACGGTTTCGACTTCTTTCAACACCGATTGCGCCGAGCGCGAAGTAATAAACTTGCCTTGATGCGCCGAAATCGTACAAAACGCGCATCCGCCGAAACAGCCGCGATGAATGGTTACCGAATGACGAATCATATCGTAGGCCGGAATCCGCTTGTCCTTGTATTTCGGGTGAGGCAGTCGCGTATAAGGCAAATCGTAACAAGCGTCCAATTCCTCCGTAGTCATTGGCGGATAGGGCGGATTGACCACGACCAACCGGCCGCCGACGGACTGTATCAGTCGATCGGCATGGCGTTTATTGGATTCTTCTTCGATGTATTTGAAATTCTGCGCTTGCTTTTTCTTGTCTTTCAGGCAATCTTCGTAGGAAAACAGGATACGGTCGTTGGCTTGAGGCTTCACTTCGTCCCGCATGAAAACCGTTTGCGGAAGGGACGTCAGTTCGGAAACTCTTGCTCCGTTTTGCAACGCCCTTGTCAAGTCGGCTATGG
>JAITAH010000113.1 GCA_031284225.1 Dysgonamonadaceae bacterium
CTGCTATTTCTCTTAATTTCTTCTTTTCCCATTTCTCATCTGCATTTTGCACAAACCAATACTCGTAAATCGTTTTCGCCATTGCTTCTAAATTATCAATTTGCAGGGGATGGAAGTTGTTCCGGAAACGGCCGGCATTTATATTGTTAAAAATATTCACGCTTCGGGCAATGTTGCAACGGTTGTCATCGTGAAAAAATAAATAGACGGAAATTCAAGTTACGGATAAATGATATTTCGGTTTCTATTGACAGAGACGTTTCTGTCAATAGAAACCGCTATTATTTCAACCTCCACAAAACCTCGTTAGAGGTTTCATATTGATTTAACCTGCAATTTGGATACGTACTACCGAAGTCTGTATTGGAATCCTAAGACGAATGTCGAATTCAAATACGGGAGATATTTCTTTCATCGTTAATAAATTCTTTGCCGAAAATATTGCATATATCCGACATTTTTCTGAATTTTGTTACCAAGTTTTGTTAGAGGGTATCTATCATGAAAAAACACAAGCGATTATTCGAAATTCTTTTTCTGCTTTCATCCGTATGTTCTTCATGGGGACAGAATACGGCTTACCAATCCTTTGAAAATATTACCCTGAGCGCCGAGGCCACGGTGGTCAACTGTTTCGCGCAAGACCGGCAAGGGTTGATGTGGATGGGGTCGAATCGCGGACTGTACAGCTACGACGGTTTTTCGACGCAGGCGCATACTTCAAACGAAACAAATACGCAAGTGTATTGCTTGCTGGTTTTGGACGAAACTTGCCTGTGCCTCGGAACGGACAACGGCGTGTTTTTTTATAACTACCAAACCGATAGCTACGAAACTACTACGACCGAATTTCCTGCCGACGTGCGGGCAATGGCGCTCTGCGACAGCGTACTTTGGATTGGCTCTTTGAATGGCTTGTTCCGTTACAATCTGAAAAACAAAAAATTGGAAAATATTCCGGCAACAAAAGCCACAGGTCTTCCCCACGAAACGGTTTATTCCATTATTCAAGCCAACCATACGCTTTATGTCGGAACTTATAACGGTTTTTGTAAATACTTGCCGGACAAGGGGATGTTTGAAAAAATTGCGCTTCCCTCCGATGAAAAAAGAAGCAATCAATTTGTCAATGTTTTGCTGGAAGACACGTTTCGCAAATGTATCTGGATTGGGACGGAAGGAATGCTTTATAAGTATATTCCGGCGCAAAAGCGAGTTGAGTCATTCGGCCATTTCCGGAACAATTCGGTCAAATCATTGGCAATCGACCGTTCGATAGAAACTCAGGCAGGCGCGTCGGCTGAAGTGCAAGGGCTTGCTCCCCTGTGGGTTGGTACCGACAACGGTTTGTATGTCTATAACGAAACCGACAACAGCGTGCAGCACATCGTGCATGATTCACGAAATGATAAATCATTATCCAACAATATTATCTGGAATATTTTTTCCGACCGGGAAAACAACGTCTGGCTGGGAACCGATTACAACATTTCGCTGGCGCGGCGCAACCGGACATTTCAGCTTGTCCCGATTTCCCAAATCACCGGCAAAGGAGATGGAAACCGCTTTCATTCCCTTTTTCGGGATTCTCGGGGGAATTTTTGGCTGGGCGGTACTAACGGTTTAATTTTTTCCCCTTCGCTAAACTCCCCAAGCGCTTCGATATGGTACCGGATGGGAGATGCGCAATACCCCATTTCTCATAACCGCATCCGGCAAATTTACGAGGATAAAGATAAAAACCTCTGGATTGCTACCGACGGCAGTATCAGCCGGTATGACTACGACAGAAAGCAATTTATACACTACGCAATCATCGACAGCGCCTATACTTACAATTCCAACTGGGCGTATCGTCTTTTCGAGGATGACCGGAAACGATTATGGATTGCGACTTGCCTCGGCGGAATATTTGTTGTTGATAAATGCCGGCTGATGCAATCGCAGGGAACGTATGTCGCCGAGCAGAATTACTCGGTTCTGCATGGCCTTTCGGGAAATTTTATCAATCAGATTCTCCCCGACAAAAACGGAAATGTATGGGTATTGCTTTACAAAAACGGAATTAACAAAATCATCGCAAATGAAAATAAAATAACCAAAATTTCTATTGGCCACCGGCCGGAAAACGATGCGCCTCATTATATGTTCCGGGACGATAACGGTTTCATTTGGATAGGTTTTCGTGACGGTTTACTCCGGATAAATCCCGACAACCATCAATCGAAGTTTATTAAATTCAACACATTTGCCAATAGCGAAATACTGTCGATGACGGAAGAAAGGGAGCATATCTGGATTTCTACAATAGACGGCGTTTGGGTAGTGGATAAGCAAACCGCAGAAATTCAAAGCTCGAATATCCCGAATAAATTATTTACAGCCGGATTTTACGATTCAACCGCCGATATAATCTACTTGGGCGCAAGCGATGAATTAGCCTTCTTTTCGCCCTCCCTGCGGGAAAAAGAGGAAACAGACTACCCGATTATTCTTACTGCGCTTTACGTAAACGGCAAACTGCATCGTTCGGAAAAGCTTAGCGTGCGCTATATGAATGAAATACAACTGGGCTACAACCAAAATAACTTGAGCTTTGAATTTTCGGATTTACAGTATGCTTCCGAACAGGGAAACAAATTCGTTTACCAATTAGAAGGCATAGACAATACATGGAACCTGTTGAGGCCGCAAGCGAATCACATTTCTTATCAAAAGTTGGGATATGGAAAATATCGTTTGATTATCAGCAAGCTCGATTTGTCCGGAAAACCCTCCGCTACGCCTTATGTATTTGCGGTTCGCATCATGCCTCC
>JAITAH010000148.1 GCA_031284225.1 Dysgonamonadaceae bacterium
CCTTCGGGTTTGTCGGCCGGCTTTTTGTGCCAGTTGAATTTCCATGTCCCATCTAACGATTGATACCAGGGCGATGCTGTATAATGATCAGCGATTGCCTGCAATTCGTCGTTGTAGGGTAAAGCGGTTGCCCGCGCCGGCTCTTTGTTAACGCCAAAAATTTCGGGGTTTTCCCATTCGGGTGTTTGCGCTTGAACCACAAACGCGCCCGACATCATTAATCCTGTTATCAGGAATAGCATTTTGCTCATAAACTTATTAGTATTAAATAATTGTATGCAAAGATAAAAAATTATTCTTCATGGGCGCCGTTTTTTTTTTCGGATATTGGATTGTCGGCTTGATTTGAAAAGGGACTGACGAACCTACGTTGTTTGACGTATTTCTATCAGCCCCTCTCCCATTTAAAACAATCCCTTTATGAATGTATTCAGTAACCCGGATTTTGTTTTAATTCGGCATCTTTATTCATTTGTATTTCCGAAAGCGGAATAGGAAGTAAAACGTGTTTAGATGCATCAAAACCTGTAATTATTTTTCCCACAGGCGAAGTATCGCCATTCATCGGAACACGGTCGGCCAGTTTGCCGGTGCGTACCAGCGTCATCCGGCGATTTTCTTCGCCGATAAGTTCGCGGGCGCGTTCGTCAAGAATAAAGTCGATGCTAATATCCGATGCGCTTACACTTCCAAGTGCGGCATTATCGGCGCTGGCGCGAGAGGCTTTGAAGGCGCGGTCGCGCAATTTGTTAATATCCGCGGCGGCTTCGGCAGTTTTACCCTGACGAAAACGCGCTTCGGCACGAAGCAGGTAGGTTTCGCCCAGACGCATAATCGGCCAGTCTTTGATAATGGCATAACCGAAATCGTCCGTCGGGTCGTAACCTCCCCATTTGGTAGTGAAGGGATAAAGCACTTCCAAACTATCCGCTTCGTAAGGAATTACACGGTCGCCTTGATGAACCGTAACTTCCTGTATTTTACTGGGACTGTTCAGAGCTACGCGGAAACCTTTGGCGTCAATGCCTATGGTAGATCCGGTGAAATCGGGTTTGTTGTAATACACCGTGCGGCGAATGTTGTAGTTGCTGTTGCGCATATCGCCATCCTGACCACTCCAAACCGTGTATTTCATAAAATTACTCAAGCGCAGGCGTCCGTTTCCGCGTCCGCCGAGCGAGTCGCAGTTGACATAGCCGATGTCTATTTTATGCAAAGCGGGTTGCCATACGCGGCGGTGCTGTGGATTATCAATCGTACCGCCGGTTACCTGGTTGTTGTATTCCATTTCAAACACCCAGATAGCTTCCGTATTCCCTTGCGAGCGGCGTTGATTACCGAAACGGAACATATCGCGGTAGGCGTCGCCTCCTTCGCTGAGGAATTTTCCGTAACGGTCTTCTATCAGTTTGTATTTACCGCCGTCAATAATCTGCGATGCCGCCGTTTCCGCCTTAGCAAAATAACTGTTGTCGCGCATTCCCATCCGCAAGTAGGCTTCTGCCGCCAACTGCCGCGCCATATCCTTGTTGATACGCGAAGGTTTCGCTGCTGCGCCCACATCGGGCAAATTGTCAATACCGTACTGCAAGTCTTCGTCAATCAGTAGATCCACATCGGCAACTGCCTGGCGGGTAAAATTGAACGTAGGAACGATAATCGGTTTATCAATCAGAGGCACATCGCCCCAAAAGGTTACAAGCGTGTTGTAGGCATACGCGCGGAAAAAGCGTGCTTCTGCGCAAGCGGGTTTGTTTTCGTCGCCAACGGCTGCAATAATCAGGTTAGCATTGTTGATAAATTCGTAGCATTTTTGCCACAAATACATCACGCCATAATTTTCCGAATTCAAATCGGCATATTGATAAAACGGATTTTCAACGCCTTGTGTTGCGCCTGCCGAACAAACATCGGTACCGATTTGCCAACAGGAAAGAAATCCCTGATGACCGCTATATCCCCAAAGTTCCGCGAAAATGCGGTGCAAACCTACCAACTCGGCATCCACCGTAGTCGCATCGGTAAGACCTGTCTTGTCGAAACTGTAAGGGTTTTCCGTCAAATAGTCTTCGCTGCAAGACAGCGTAAACAAACTCAACCCGATAAAAGCTATGATTATTTTATTGTATTTCATTGCTATTGTATTTTAATTGTTAATTTAGAATGTTACGTTAAGACCAAAAACCAGGTCGCGAGTAACGGGATAATTGATGTCCCAGTTGTCCGAGCCACGAACAATATAACGCGCTTCAGGATCCCAGCCGAGCCAGTCGGTAAATGTGTAGAGATTGCGTCCACTCATATACACTTGTAGGGTATTGAGGCCTGCCTTTTTTACCCAGGTTTGAGGCAAATTGTAGCTCAACGTAATATCTTTGATGCGGGTATAACTGGCATCCATCGGGAAACCGTATCCGTGGCTGTTGGAGTGGTTTCCGAGGGAACGCCATTCGTTGCTGCGGTTTTCAGGCGTCCAGAAATCGATTTCGGCGGGGCCGTTGCGGCGTCCGAGTTCATCGGAGGCAGTGCCTATTACGGCATTATTTGCCATTATCCCCTGTGCGGTTTGAATAAAAACACTCAACGATAGATTTTTATAAGTAAACGTGTTGGTCAATCCGCCGGTCCATTTCGGGTTGGTTTGTCCGAGAATAGAACGGTCGTAATCGTCCACTTTTCCATCGGGCGTTCCGTCGGGTCCGCTGAGGTCGGCCAGTTTAAGGTCGCCGGCCAGCGCTGCATCGTCCCAACCGAGGTTGCCGCCCTGATCTTTCGGTTTGCCAATTTCGTCTTCCTGCCACACCCCCACTTTGGTATAGTCGTAAATAACGTCGATCGGCTTCCCGATAAACCAGCGGTTGCCTTCATCTTCTACATCGCCTCCGTAAACTTCCACCCATTTGCCTGCATTGTGCGCAAAAACAAGCGTAGATTTCCACCTGAAATCTTTTCTGTCGATATTTGTAGAATTTAACGTGATTTCAATACCCTTGTTATTGACAATTCCAATATTATTCCAAACATCGGCATATCCGGAAATTGTATTTAATTTCTGGGTAAGCAAAATTCCATCGGTGGTACGGTCATACCATTCGATGGTTCCGTTCAGGCGGTTTTTCCATAAACCGAAGTCGGCTGCAAGGTTTAATCCTTCCGTACGTTCCCAGTGCAGCAGCGAGTTTCCCATTCGTGTACCTACTTTCATCGAAGTAGTTGTGCCGCCGTTCATGGCCAGCGTGCTTGACGTCAATTTGAACATGGAATCATAAACCGGTATGGATGCGTTGCCCGAATATCCCCACGATGCACGTAATTTCAAATTGTTTAACACGTGGGTAACCGGTTGCGCAAATTCTTCGCGTGTAATGTTCCAGCCCAGTGCAAAAGACGGGAAATTTCCCCATTTCATATCTTTGCCAAAAACCGACGAGGCGTCGCGGCGCACGGTGGCTGTAAACAGGTAGCGACTGTCGTAATTGTAATTCAAACGTCCCATCCACGATTGCAGACGGCGCATATCGGCTTGCGAATCTACCGACTGTGTCGAACCGGATTCCAAATTGCCCCAGCCGACATTGTCGTTGGGGAACGTGCGCGAATAGGCTCTTGCCTGTTGCCAGTATTTGCTAGAAGCAGAAAACAGACCGGTGAAATCGAAATGATGTTGGGCAATATCTCTGGAATATGAAAGGATGTTTTCAATCAGGTAATATTGAGATTCCTGATTGTCGATATACCCGTACCCCTGTTCATTATAAACCGTTTCTCCTTCGTAATAATTGTTACGGGTAGGAATGTAGGTATAGCCGGCGTTCAGGCGATATTTCAACCCTTTCAGCACAGGCGCCAGTTCGCCGAAATTGACTTCGCCGTAGCCGTTCACGGAAATGTCGAAGGTACGGCGTTCGGGATCTATCGTAGTCGGCAACAAAGGGTTCGCCCACAAGGTTTCCGAAAACATAGGATAATGCGTATAGGTAACGCCGTCGTCTTCGTACAGTTTGCCATACGGACTCATCGCCGATGCGTTGAGCAAATTGGCGCGTCCGCCATCGCGATTGTGCGCAACAATGGATAAACTGGCGCCAAGGGTAAACCATTTGACAGGATTCACGTCCATATTCATACGCAACGAGTACCGTTTGTAATTATAGCCTTTTACCACCCCTTGCTGGTCGAGAAAATCGCCCGAAAGGAAATACTTGGCATACTGTGAGCCACCTGTTACGCTTATATTATGGTCCTGTATAAATCCCGCCTGCAGCGCTTCGTCCATCCAATCGACGGTACGCCCTGCTTTGAAGTTATCCACTTCGCTGGCATACTGAACGCCCCCGAAATCGGGATTAAGCGGCTTGTTTTGAATACGTGCATATTCGGCATAGCGTTCGAGTAACTGGTCGGTAGAGCCGGGTTCAAGAATGTGTGCAATTTCCGAAAAGCCTGCATAGCCACCGTATCTAACACGGGGATGTGCATCGCCTCCTCGTTTGGTGGCAATAAGAATAACGCCGTTAGAACCCTGCACCCCGTAAATAGCTACGGCCGACGGGTCTTTCAGGATTTCAATGGATTCAATATCGTTCGGATTGATGTCGTTGATGGAAGCATCGGACGACAAAGCAATACCATCTACCACCAAAAGTGGCGAATTGCTCAATTTGATTGAACTTTTACCGCGAACCAACACGCTTGCCACATCACCCGGTATGGACGATGACTGCGTTATATTAACGCCTGCCGCTACGCCCTGAATGGCTTGCGCAAAATTAGCCACAGGTAAATTGCTCAAGCGCTCTTTCGGTACGGAAGTTACCGAACCCGTAATGTCGGAACGTTTTTGTGTTCCATAACCTACCACCACAATTTCCTCTAAAGCCTTCGTATCTTCCGAAAGCAAAATCGTCAGGGAGCTTTGTTTCCCTACCGGAACTTCTTTCGGTTGATAACCCACATAGCTTACCATTAGAACCGCATCGGGCGAAACGTTTAACGAAAATTTCCCGTCAACGTCGGTCGCCGTCCCGGTCGGCGTTCCTTTTACTACGACCGAAACGCCAATCATGGGTTCTTTGGTAGTTTCATCCAAAACAGTACCGTTAACAGCGCCTGTTTGTGCAAAAACATTTGTCATCGTCAAAAGCGACATCAGACACAATGTAATCATTCGACATGTTTTCCTCATACAATTAAATTTTTAATATTAACAAATGATTATTAAGAAAATCACAAGTGTGCTTTCACACTTGTTGGCAAAAATATATATAGTTAATGTCTTTTAAGTCGAATTAACGTTCAAAAAGGTCGAATTATCAGTAATTCAACCAAATTTCTTTGTTAAGCTGTTTTTGAATTATTTTTCGACAATAATTCGGCAGTTACGGTCGAGTGTGCACGGTTAATTTTTCTCAGCTAACAGTTTTTCCAGATACTCCTTCGGAACCATGCCGAACTCTTTCTTGAAGCAGACGCTGAAATACTTCGGATCGTTGAATCCGACGGCATACGCCAACTCGGATACACGGATTTTCTCCTTTTCCTGAATGATTTTACAGGCCATTTTCAAACGGGTGATCCGTAGAAACGAAGAGATATTGCGACCTGTCAGCGATTTCAGTTTTTTGTATAACGTCGATTTACTGGTATTCATTGCGGCAGCGAATTGTTGCGGGTCGAAAGCGGCATTGTCGATATGTTCGTGTACGCAGGCTATCGCCTGATTCAGGAATTTCTCGTCCAGACTGGTATAATGGGTGTTTCCGGTTTCAATGACCAATTGTTTGTTAAATTCTTTGACGGCTCTTTCTTTGGCGTTCAACAGGTTTTTGATTTTGGAATGAAGCACACTCAAATTGAAGGGCTTGGAGATAAATCCATCGGCTCCCGAATCGTAAGCGTCGATGCGATCTTCTTCCCTGTTCTTAGCAGTGAGAAGAATAATCGGTACGTGCGATAATTCAAAGTTGCTTTTCACGTATTGGCAAAATTCGATTCCGTCCATTTCGGGCATCATGATATCGGAAATAGTCAGGTCGATGTATTCTTCATGCAACACCCGGATTCCCTCGTGTCCGTTCGTAGCGGTATAGATATTGTATTCGCGGCCCAGCAATTTGACCATTACTTGCAGCAAGTCTTCGTTGTCTTCGATCAACAGGAGGTTGTACTTCTTTCTTTTACCGTCCGGTATTTCTTCTTGGTTTTCAAGCAATTCTTCCACCGGCGGATGAACCGAAGCGTAACTGCAACTGTCGATTTCGCTTTCTTCGTAAAAATCAATGGTAATCGGGATTTTGACACGAAAAACGGCGCCCTTGTCAACTTCGCTTTCAACGGTAATCTCGCCTTTGTGTAGCGTAACAAGATCTTTGGTCAGCGAAAGGCCAATGCCGGTGCCGATGGTATTGAACCGCCGATAATCGCCTTCATAAAACCGTTTGAAAAGACCGCCTATTTCTTGGGGCGAAATACCTTTGCCGTTGTCTTTTACCGAAATACAGACATATTCGTTCCCTTCCGGCGAATACGACAAGTCAACCAGGACGAAGCCGCCGGACGTATTGTATTTAGCGGCGTTCGACAGTAAATTGAACACTATTTTGTCCAATTTGTCGGGGTCGAAATAGGCCGGAATCGTATCCGGATCGCACATCAACGAAAAGTGAATTTTCTTTTTCTTCATCAAGGGATTAAAGTTTTCGACACTGTTCCGGACAAACAAAGCGATGTCTCCTTTCGACACTTTTAATTTCAGGTTACCGGTTTCGGCTTTTCTGAATTCCAATATCTGTTGCATCAAACGGATGAGGCGGGTGATGTTGTTTTCCATCATCGCATAATATTTGTCGTATTCGGGCGAAATGATTTTCAATTCGTCCAGCGATGCGGATAAAATAGTTAGAGGCGTCAGAAATTCGTGGGTGATATTGGTGAAGAATTGGAGTTTGGCGTGATTAAGTTCTTCTATTTTCTGCTTTTCCAGATCTTTCATACGAATGGCGTTTTTCATCATCAACCGGTTTTTAGTCATTCGGATAATAACAAAAACGATCCAAGCCAAAATCACCCCATAACCGGAGTAAGCCCACCAGGTTCGCCAGAACGGAGGCAGGATTTCCACCTGCAAGTCGATGCATTTACTCCATATTCCATTATCGTTCAGCAGTCGAAGTTGAAAATGGTAGTTTCCTGTTTTCAAGTTGTTGTAAAAAGCGTACCGGCGCGAGGCGTCGGCGTATTGCCATTCCCGGTCGAATCCGTTCAGCCGGTAGCTGTAAGCGCTTTGTTTTGGATTCAGGAAATTCAGCGCGGCAAATTCGATACTGAAATTGTTGTAATTGTAGGGCAAACGGATTTTTGATGTATATCCCGGCGCGCCGGTCGATATTTTATTACGCAGTTTGCCATCCATCGTTTCTAAGGATTTGTTGTAAATCTTAATATCGGTAATAACGAGGGGCGAAACAAATTCCGGTATTTGCAGCCGGTCGGGATAAAAATAGTTGTAGCCTTGGTGTCCGCCGACGTACAGCGCGCCGTCCGGGGCATAAAAAAAAGCGTTGCGGTTGAAATAATTATCCAACAATCCATTGGCAATCGTAAAATAGCTTGGTTTCCCGTCTTTAAGCATAACCAAACCGGCATTGGTCGCCAACCACAAACGTCCCTGTTTATCTTCGGTGATGTTATAAACAATGTCGCCGGGCAGGTTGCAGACCTTTTGCACGCAGATAAACGCAGCCTTTGGTTCATCGTAATAACTTAAACCGCCTCCTTCGGAGCCTATCCATAATGTTCCCCGGCTGTCTAAGAAGATACATTGGATATGATCATTATTCAACCGATTGTCGGCTGTCGTATATGAATCGGTTTTCAGTATTTGGGAGGTCTGTTCGTCGATCGTTAACCGGAATACGCCGTTTTCGCGCGTAGCTATCCACATCGTATGCTTGTTGATTTGAAGAATATTATATACGGAGCAAGACGTACCGTTTTCCGGCAAGCCCAAGTAAGGGTATTCCGTTATTTCTTCGGTTTCGGGATGATAGACGGATACGCCGTCCGTAGTGCCTATCCAAATCTGATGATTATGGTCTTCTTTAATATAGAAAATGCGCTCGCTGTTGATCCTCGGCCGGGTATCGACACTGATGTTTTTCAGTTTTTGCGACGGATGATCCGGTTGATAAATAAAAACGCCCTGTCCGTAAGTAGCCAGCCAATAGGCGTTGCCGATTCGGGTAATGTGATAAATGCTTGAATAGATTGGATTCGACCGAAAATCGGGATGCTGCTCACAGAACGTATATTGATTGGTTGCCGGATCATAGACGACCAGACCGGCGCTTCCGATTCCCATCCAGATTTTATTGTTGTCGTCCACGTAAAGACTTCGCACATTATTGGTTGATTTCCGGGTTTTGACCGTATCTAATGCATTGGCGTGAAAGGTGGTTTCGGCGGTAGTGATAACGCTGGCGCCGCCGCCCAACATTCCCAGCCACATCAGTCCGCGGTTGTCGCAGATAATCGAGTTGACTTCGTTATAGGGCAAATCGGACTGATTCGGCAGGTAATTAGTAAATGAAAAAGGGTCGTTCCGATCTTTGAGAATGCTCAAACCGTTTTTGGATCCGACCCAGATGCAACCGGTAGTCACATCCTGCGAGAGGGCATAAACGGTATTGTTGCAAAAACTTCCCGGACGATGAGCATCGTTCTCGTAATGAATGTAGGACACTTTTTGAAGGTCATAAGGATTTTCGAGGCGGACAAGGCCGTATCCCCATGTGCCGATCCATATCGTGTGTCGATTGTCCTCGAAAAGCACATGGGCGGAATTTTGAGCGTTGAGCGGCGGATAAGTATAAAAGAGGCCTTCGACGGGGTCGTAACGCGCCACGCCTTCGTTCCAGGTACCGATCCATACATTATCGCGGAAATCTAAAAGCAGCGACTTGATGTTGCTGCCGTGAAACCGGTTTCCGGTATTTCGCGCCTGACAGTGCACAAACGAGTCTTTTTCTATAATATATTGATAAAGTCCGTTTTCCGTTCCAATCCATACCTTGTTTTGAGGGGTGGGAAGCAGCGCTTGGATATTCCGGTTGATTCCTTTATCGAGCGTTATTTGCCGGATTTCGCCGGTAATTTTATTCAGCACATCCAGGCCGTTGTCGGTTCCTATCCAAATCTGGTTTTTCCCGTCTTCGGCAATCACATTCAGTTTATTGCTCGACAGTAAGCCGGGTGAATATAAATTTGATTTGTAGGTTTTGATCTGATAACCGTCGTAACGGCACAATCCATCGCGGGTGGCCATCCAAAGATAACCTTCCCTGTCCTGATAAATCTGCCTAACTTCATCGGTCGGCAAGCCGTTGCTGGTGGACAGCGTGTTGATCACTTGCCATCTTTCTGCTTGCAGATAGGAGCCGGTACAAAACAAGGCAAGGATAAACAGGATTTCCCGTTTAAAAAAATATGCTATCATCTTAGTTAGAAAAACAGGAACAAATTTAGCATAAAATCCTCAATTATACACAAACGGATAAAAATAGATAAAAGACAAAAGACGGAAGAAAATAGAGCCGGACTTATAAGACCGTGAATAGAAAACTGCGTTACTTTATAATCCTGCTCACAAAACAGCCAAATCCGGCCGCAACTGCTGCGTCCGTTCGATGGACTGTTGCAACTCCCATTCCCGGATTTTAGCCTCGTGTCCCGAAAGCAGCACTTCCGGAACCCGCCAGCCTTTATAATCGGCCGGCCGGGTATAAACGGGCGGAGCTAACAAACCGTCCTGAAACGAATCGGAAAGCGCCGATTGCTCATCCCCGATCACGCCCGGAATCAGGCGCACAATAGCGTCGGACATGACGGCCGCCGCCAGTTCGCCGCCCGTCAGCACATAGTCGCCAATGGAAATCTCGCGCGTAATCAGATGTTCGCGGATGCGATAATCAATGCCCTTGTAGTGTCCGCAAAGGATAATCAGGTTTTGCAGCAAGGAAAGTTGATTCGCCGTTTTCTGATTGAACGTTTCGCCGTCGGGCGAAGTATAAATCACTTCATCGTAAGTCCGTTGGGATTTCAGGAATGTGATTGCCCGGTCAATCGGTTCGCATTGCAACACCATGCCCGCCTGTCCGCCGAA
>JAITAH010000228.1 GCA_031284225.1 Dysgonamonadaceae bacterium
TCCAATGTTTCGCTCTTTATCCAGCGCGCATTGAGTCCGGCGAAAATTTCTTCCCTCAAAATTCACGAAGAAACCAAGAAAGCCGAAGTCTATCTTCGTCCCGAAGAAGTGTCGCTGGCGATCGGAAAGGGTGGATTGAATATTAAGTTAGCCAGCATGTTGACCGAATACACCATCGACGTATTCCGCGATGTCGATATCGACGGCGAAGATATTTATTTGGATGAATTTACCGATGAAATCGATCAGTGGGTAATTGATGCGTTGAAAAACGCCGGTTGCTATACCGCTAAAAATGTACTTGCGCTTAGCCGCAATGAGATTATTGAAAAAACGGATTTGGAAGAAAACACGGTGGATGAAGTGCTTGCAATCCTCAACGCCGAGTTTGAAGAGGAATAAATTAATTGTATGGCCATAAGATTAAATAAAGTATTAAGAGATCTGAATGTAGGACTTTCGACTGCTGTCGAATTTCTGCAAAAGAAAGGGTATTCCGTTGAAAAGGACACCAATGCAAAAATCAGCGACGAGGAATACGAGTTGTTGGTAAAAGAATTTAATAAGGACAAAAATCTGAAATTGGAATCCGAAAAATTCAGTCAGGAGCGCCACCACAAGGAGAAAAAAGAAAGCGTAGCGGTGGAAGGTTATGAAAGTTCAAAAAAAGTAGAGGAAATAAAAACGGAAATTCCGGATGATATCCGTCCCAAGTTTGTGGTCAAAGGTAAGTTAGACCTCGACGCCCTCAATAAAAAGAAACCGGCGCCGGTTGTGGTTGAAGAAGTTGTTCCGGAAGAAATTGATATTCCTGTCCAAGTCCAAGAACCTGAAGCGATTGAAGAAGCGATTGAAGAAGCGGTGGAGGAAACGGTGGAAGAAACGGTGGAGGAACCCATCGAAATAATTGAACCCGAAGAACTGCCTGCGGAAGAGTTTGACGACGAAGACGACGATATGGAAGAAATCGAAGCAGAAACAGAAGTAGAGGAAAAACCGGCAGCCGTTGCAGAAGAACCCGTTGCTGACAAGGAGGAGATTTTCCGTTTATCGAAACCCCAATTGAAATCGAATATTAAAGTTACCGGTACAATTGATTTGACACAAATGAACCTTTCGACCCGTCCCAAGAAAAAGACGAAAGAAGAAAAGAAACGCGAACGGGCTGAAAAAGAAAAAGAAAAGAAAACGACAGCGCCTGCTGCCGAATTGAAAAAAGCGCCCCCTGAAACGCCCAAACCGGAGAAACACGAGAAACCCATTTTGATAAAAAAAGATGCGGATTCGGACGAAGCTAAGAAAAAGAAACGCAACCGCATCAAACGGGAACGGATCGATATTGAAAAAGGCGTTCCGGTAGGCGCTAAAGGGGATACCTTGCGGTTGAAACTGCGTAAACCTTCGTCGAAAAGCGACATCAGCGACGAGGACGTTCAAAAACAAATCAAAGAAACTTTGGCACGGTTGACCAATAAAGGTCAAAAGAAAGGCGCTAAGTACCGGAAAGAAAAGCGGGATGCCGTTTCGCAACGCCAAAGCGAACAGTGGGAAATGCAGGCGCAGGAAAGCCGGACAATCAAGATTACGGAATTTGTTACGGCCAACGATTTGGCTAATATGATGAATGTGCCTGTCAATCAGATTATTTCGACGTTTATGAATATCGGCATTATGGTATCGATCAACCAGCGGTTAGATGCGGAAGCCATTAATATCGTAGCCGAAGAATTTGGCTTCAAAACCGAATATGTCAGCGCCGAAGTGGTAGAAGCCATTTCCGAAGAAGAAGATCGACCGGAAGATTTGGTTTCCCGCCCGCCGATTGTAACGGTGATGGGACACGTCGATCACGGAAAAACTTCCCTGCTCGATAATATACGTAATACCAACGTGATAGCCGGTGAAGCCGGAGGTATCACGCAACACATCGGGGCTTACAATGTGGAATTGCCCGACGGACGCAAGATTACTTTCCTCGATACGCCCGGACACGAGGCTTTTACCGCTATGCGCGCCCGCGGAGCCAGCGTTACCGATATGGCGATTATTATTGTCGCCGCCGACGATAACGTGATGCCGCAAACCATCGAAGCGATCAACCATGCCTCGGCGGCGGGCGTTCCGATGATTTTTGCCATCAATAAAATTGATAAATCCGGAGCAAATCCCGAAAAAATAAAAGAAACCCTCGCCAACATGAACTATTTGGTGGAAGATTGGGGAGGTAAATATCAATCCCAAGATATTTCTGCAAAAAAAGGTTTCGGCGTACAGGAATTGCTGGAAAAAGTGGTTCTCGAAGCCGATTTGCTGGATTTGAAAGCCAATCCGAAACGGCGAGCCATCGGTTCGGTCATCGAATCTTCGTTGGATAAAGGCCGCGGGTATGTGGTAACGATGCTGGTACAAAACGGCACCTTGCGTATGGGCGACGTGGTATTGGCCGGAACGCACTTCGGTCGGATCAAAGCCATGTTTAACGAACGGAATCAACGGATTAGCGAGGCAGGCCCGTCGGAACCGGTGCTGATTCTTGGTTTGAACGGCGCTCCTCAGGCCGGCGATACCATCCATGTAATGGAAACCGAACAGGAAGCCCGCGAAATCGCGACCAAACGCGAACAGTTGCAACGCGAACAAGGCTTGCGTACACAGAAAATATTGACTTTGGACGATATTGGCCGGCGAATCGCTATCGGCGATTTCAAACAATTGAATGTCATTGTAAAAGGCGATGTGGACGGATCGGTGGAAGCTTTATCGGATTCGCTGATTCGTCTTTCGACCGAACACATTCTGGTGAACGTAATACACAAGGGAGTAGGCCAAATTTCTGAATCGGACGTCATTCTGGCTGCCGCTTCCGACGCTATCGTGATAGGATTCCAGGTGCGTCCTTCGCAATCGGCGCGTAAATTGGCCGAAAAAGAAGGCGTAGATATCCGCTTGTATTCGATCATTTACAATGCCATCGAAGAAGTGAAATTGGCGATGGAAGGTATGTTATCTCCGGAAATCAAAGAAGAAATTACGGGGAATGTCGAAATCCGAGAAGTGTTCAAAATCAGCAAAGTCGGTTCCGTAGCCGGTTGTATGGTGCGGGAAGGCAAAATCAAACGCGGCAACAGAATTCGCCTTATTCGTGACGGTATCGTCATTTATACCGGCGAATTAGGCTCTCTCAAACGCTTCAAAGACGATGTGAAAGAAGTAACGCAAGGTTACGAATGTGGTTTGAATATCCACAATTTCAACGATATGAAAATAGGCGACATGGTAGAAGCCTACGAAGAAGTGGAAGTAAAACAGACATTATAAAAACCGAATTTTCCTTAGTAAAAAGAAAATTACGTATGAATGGAGGGGAACGGTCAGTTTGTATATAGAAAATTTACAGTGAAAAGGATAATATTTGGAAAAAAGTAATAATTTTGCATCGTAAAAAACTTTTCAGAAAGAGAAATTTATTGCTCGTTCGAAAAGAAAATACAAGTAAAGTCGTTTAATAATATCCTGATTTTTATCCAATAAAAGTAAATTAATATGAACTGGTTAGATTTAGTAATCGTCGTTTGCCTCCTAATAGGACTCATCAAAGGCTTGTTCGACGGATTGATTAAGCAGGTTGTTTCGCTGGCCGCCCTGATTCTTGCCGTCGTTTTTGCAGGGCAAATATCCGTTCCTGTTCGGAATTTTCTGTTACAGCACGTTACCGGCAATTCGGTTTCGCCGCAAATTATTGCTGCGCTGTGCTACATAATCGCGTTTGTACTGATTATTTTAGCGATTTATCTTTTGGGAAAAATAGTCGATTTCGCTATTAAATTAACGCCGGCCAAACCCTTGAATCTTTTGCTGGGAGGCTTGTTCGGCGTCTTTATCTGGGCGCTTTCGTTGAGTATCCTGTTTAATTTATTTGCAATTTTCGATTCCTCTTCAACCATTTTGCCGAAGCAGGCGCAGGAAAAATCGAAGTTATATGGTCCGGTAAAAACGATATTGCCGGCGGTTACTCCGGTTTGGAAACGTTTGTTTTAGCTCTTTTTATCAAATAATTGCGCAATGAAACCATTCATTATTATTCTGTTTTTGCTATGGAACGCCTCCGCCATACAAGCCCAAGATTTAACCGCTACGGAAATCGTTCAACGGGCGGATGAAAACAATCGCGGAAAAAGTTTGTATTCCGAAATCAAAATGACGATCATTCGTCCGACTTGGACACGCGAAATCGGCCTCAAATCCTGGTCGAAAGGCGACGACTATTTGCTGGCGCTGATTACCGCGCCGGCCAAAGAAAAGGGACAAGCGTTCCTGAAACGGCAAAAAGACCTTTGGAATTGGCAACCGGCCATCGGACGCATGATAAAAATGGCGTCGTCCGTCATGGGACAATCGTGGATGGGCAGCGATTTTACCAACGACGACATGGTGCGGCAATCGTCGTCCGTGAACGATTATACCCACTCGTTGGAAAAAACGGAAAAAGTGCGCGAATTTGATTGCTATAAAATCATACTGATTCCCAAGGAAAATGCCGCCGTGGTTTGGGGAAAAGTAGTGATGTGGATTTCTAAAACCCATTTTATCGAAGTAAAAACGGAATTTTATGATGAAGACAACGAACTGATTCATACGTTCAACAGCTACGACGTTCGCCAATACGGCAAACGCCAATTGCCTTCGCGAATGGAAGTCGTACCGGCTGATAAACCCAACCAGAAAACCGTAATGACGGTACTGAAATACGATTTCGATTTAGCGATAGACGAGAGTTTCTTTTCGCAGCAGAATATGAAAAAAGTGAAGTAGGGGTTAGGGGTTAGAGTTTAGAGATTAGAGTGTAGAGTTTAGAGATTAGGGTGTAGAGATTGGAGATTAGAGTGTAGGGATTTAGAAGGATTTTATGGAAAAAGAAAATACGGCAAGAAACAAGAGTAAAAGATTCGCAGTAAGAATCGTGAATCTTTATAAATTCCTTTGCGAGGAAAAAAAGGAATTTGTGTTATCGAAGCAATTGTTGCGATGTGGTACGAGTATCGGTGCAAATTTGGCTGAAGCCGAATATGGAATTAGTACAAAAGACTTTTTATCCAAAGTTTATATCTCATTAAAAGAATGTGCCGAAACCGTCTATTGGTTGGAATTGTTGTTTGAAACAAAATATATTAACGATTCGGAATACCATTCGATAAATGACGAGGCTCTGGAATTGTTGAAAATATTAAAAGCGACAACAAAAACCGTTTCCCAAAAACTAAACTCTACCCTCTAAACTCTACCCTCTAACATCTACACTCTAACATCTAATATCTACCCTCTAATATCTACCCTCTAATATCTACCCTCTAATATCTACCCTCTAATATCTACCCTCTAATATCTACACTCTAATATCTAATATCTACACTCTAACATCTACACTCTAATATCTAATATCTAAACTCTAACATCTACACTTTATGATAAAATTAAGCTGGCGAAGTGTCTGGAGAAATAAGCGTCGCGCGTCGATTACCCTGGCGTCGGTCTTTTTTGCTGTGTTTTTTTGCACGCTGACATCGTCTTTTTCCGGAGGCGTCTGGGATAAAATGATTGAGAATACGCTCCGGACGCAAACCGGCCATATCCAGATTCATGGGAAAGGATATTGGGAAGATAAAATTACCGATCATTTTATGACGATGGATGCGGAAACGCTGGCGCGTTTGGAAACGATTGAAAATATCGAAAACGTATCGCCCCGCGTGGAAACGTTTGCCATGGCTTCGTTCGGGTTGAGCAGCAAAGGAATTGCCATAATCGGCGTGTCGCCCCGGCAGGAAGCGGCTAAATCCAATTTGCCGGTTCGTTTAATAAAAGGTCAATATTTGTCGGAAAAAGACGGCGGCGTCCTGATTGGTCAAGGACTGAGCCGTTACCTGAAAGCGGACGTTGGCGATACGTTGGCGCTCATCGGACAAGGATATCATGGGGCAAGCGCCGTGGGATTGTTTCCTGTTCGCGGCATTTTACGCTTGATGTTTAGCGAGATGGACAACGGAATGGCCTACATCGCTTTGCCAGCCGCGCAACAATTCATCGACATGCCCGACGGTTACAGCGGTATCTTGATCTCCGTAAAAAACAACAACCAATTAGACGAAACCCTGCAAGCGGTCGAAAAAACAGTCGATACCCAACAGTTAGATGTTTACCCCTGGCGCTTTACCATGGAACGGTTGCTGCAAACCTCCCAGTCGGACAAAGCTTTCACCTATGTAATTCTGTTTGTGCTTTATTTGATTGTCGGTTTCGGCATTTTAGGTACCGTCATCATGTTGACCAACGAACGCAAACGGGAATTTGCAATGATGATTTCGTTGGGGATGCAACGGACGCGTCTGGCTGCCATCGTAGCGCTGGAACTGGGAATGATGACGTTTTCCGGAGTGATTCTGGCAATATTGGCAGGTTTTGCGATTACCCATTGGTATGCCTTGCATCCGATTAGGCTTGCCGGCGAAATGGCGGAAATGTACGCTACTTACGGCATGGAACCGGTAATGCCTACATCCACAGCGCCCGCTCTTTTTGTAAGCCCCGTCGTCATCGTACTTTTATTGACTGCATTGGCGGCTATTTATCCGGTAACGAAAATTATGAAATTGAAAATAATGGACAAGCCATGAATACAATAATTACCCGTTTGGCGTGGAAAAATATCTGGCGGAACAAAGTCCGCAGCGGCGTTATTCTCGGCGCTATTGCTTTGGGATTGTTTTCAGGAACTTATATTGATGCATTTATGAACGGCTGGATAGTCGGTACGGTCAACCGCGACGTGGATACCCATTTGGCGCACATACAAATACATGATACGGCTTTCCTGGCCAATGCCGATATAAACGCTTTTTTCCTTCGGCCGGCGGTTTCGGAAAAAATCGAAGCGTCCGGATTACCGGTTTCGGTTTCATACCGGTTGATTTTACAGGGAATGTTGGCTTCGGCCAACAATGCGGTCGGTGTAACGGTCAAAGGCGTTTTCCCGGAGGAAGAAAAAGCGGTTTCGTCGATTGGAAAGGAAATCCCGGATACTTTGGGCGTTTTCTTTCCGGACAATGCCCGGACGCCGGTGGTCGTCAGTAAAAAAATTGCCGAAAAACTGAAAGTAAAACTGAAATCGAAAATTGTTTTTACGTTTCAGGATGTACGGGGCGAAATGCAAAGTCTGGCTTTCCGGGTCTGCGGTATTTACAAAACCACAAATGGCGCGTTCGACGAAGGGACTATTTTTGTTCGCTACGATGATATTTTCCCCTATACCGGTTTGCCCGAAAGCGCCGTTCACGAAGCCGGTATCAAAACGGCCGATTTGGAAGCCTGTGAAACGATCGCTCCTCAACTGAAAAACCTGTTTCCCGGCATGAGCGTTCGCGATTGGATCGAAATCAATCCGATGCTTTCGATGCTTTTGGCTTGGATGGATTTTTTCGGAATCATTATTATCGGCATTTTCCTGTTGGCGCTCTCGTTTGGAATTATCAATACCATGTTGATGGCGGTATTGGAGCGCACGCGCGAACTGGGGATGCTCGGCGCTATCGGTATGACGAAAGGACGGCTTTTCCGGATGATTATGCAGGAAACCGTTTTCCTCACCGTATTAGGAAGCCTTGTCGGCATAGCGCTGGCCGCGTTGGTCATACTTCCCTCCATGAAAAGCGGAATCGACCTGAGTTTCCTGATGGAAGACCAGTTTGAAGATTACGGGTTTGGTTCCGTCGTTTATCCGGTCATGAACGTTGCCCTGTTTGCAGAGATTGTCGCGATGGTCGTTCTGGCGGGGATTCTTTCCGCCATTTACCCGGCAATGAAGGCCTTAAAACTTAAACCGCTGGAAGCGATAAGGGAATAAGCGGCGAAAAGTTGTTATTGACAATAGAAAGTTTAAATAAAAAACTTCAACAGAATAATAAATACAAACAAAAATAAAAACATGCAACACCTTTTTCTCAACCCCGACGCCTGGATGGCGTTTTTGACGCTGGTCTTTCTGGAAGTAGTACTGGGAATCGACAACATCATTTTCCTGTCGATTATGTCGAACAAAGCGCCGAAAGCCTTGCAGGCAAAAGTGCGCAATGTCGGCTTGCTGCTGGCGATGTTGGGGCGCATCGCCCTGCTGTTCGGCGTGTCGCTGCTGATCCGGCTGACAAAACCTCTGTTCACGGTCGAAGGCGAATGGATGTCGTTTACCGTCAACGGGCAGAGCATCATTATCTTGCTGGGCGGACTGTTTCTGATCTACAAAAGCGTCGGCGAGATACACCACAAACTGGAAGCGAAAGACGACGCGCCCGCCGTGCGAACAAAAGCAGGAAGTATAGCCAGGATTATCACGCAAATCTTTCTGCTCGACCTGGTGTTTTCCATCGACAGCGTGCTGACGGCTATTGGTATGGTCAGTTTCAACGAATTCGGGTATGCCGGAGCGATGGCCATCATGATAACGGCCATTGTGGTAACGGTGCTGATCATGCTGTTTTTCTCGTCGCCGGTCAGCCGGTTTGTCAACAACCACCCGACGGTGCAGATGCTGGCATTGTCGTTTCTGATACTCATCGGCGTAACCTTGCTTGTGGAAGCGGGACATCTGGCGCACCTGACCGTTTTGGGAAATCCCGTCGGCGAAATACCCAAAGGGTACATCTATTTTGCCATCCTGTTCTCGCTGGGTGTGGAAACGTTGAACCTGAAAATGAAAAAGAAATAATAAGCGAAACATAAGAGATGAACACAATCATTGAAACAAAAGATCTGTGCAAGATTTATACCGATCAGGCGGCTGAAGTCCGCGCTGTGGATGGCGTAACTTTGCGCATCGCCGAAGGCGAATTTACGGCGATTGTTGGGCCTTCCGGATCGGGCAAAACCACTTTGCTGAATCTGATCGGCGGCTTAGATAGCCCTACTTCCGGCAATTTGTATGTCGATGGAAGAGACGTGTCCGGCCTGTCCGAACGGGCGATGATTAATTTTCGGTTGCACCATATCGGCTTTGTTTTTCAGGCTTATAATCTGATTCCGGTGCTGACGGCAAAAGAAAATGTATCGTTCGTCATGGAATTGCAAGGACGGAAGAAAGAGGAAATTGATCGTCGAGCGGAAGAATTATTGCAGGCCGTCGGTCTGGGCGACCGTATGAACAGCCGTCCCGCCAAACTTTCCGGCGGACAACAACAACGGGTGGCCGTCGCCCGCGCGCTGGCATCCAAACCCAAATTCGTGCTGGCCGACGAACCTACGGCCAATCTCGACAGCCAGTCGGCCGAAAACCTTTTGGATATTATGGAACGCCTGAACGTGCAAGAAGGCGTTACGTTTATCTTCTCGACCCACGACCCGCGGATTATGGCGAAAGCCCGACGCATCATTACGCTGGAAGACGGCAAGGTTAAAAGCGATGTTTCCCAATGAAACGTTATTGCGCGCTGGCGCTTTCGACACTTGTTTTTTCTTCGCTGACGGCGCGGGAAAAGCCGGAGTTTTCGGGCTATATCGGCGCTATGCCGTCGATAATCATGCAAAGTCCCTGGGAGGAAGCGTGGTGGCAGACGCTGATTCACAATCGCCTGAATATCGGTTGGCAACTGTCGGAGCATTGGCGAATGGACGTCGGTATGCGCAATCGTTTCCTGTTGGGCAGCGAAGCGATGGTTCAACCCGAAAGCGCCGGCGTTGATGTGGGTTGGGCCGACTTGTCATGGAATTGGGTAGCAGGAAGGCAGGCCTTGGGCAATACTTCGATTGACCGTTTGTCCGTTACTTTTGAACAGGCTCAATGGCAGTTGAAACTCGGCAGGCAGCGCATTAACTGGGGACAGACTTTTGTCTGGAATCCCAACGACATTTTCAATACATACTCTTTTTTCGATTTCGACTATCCCGAACGTCCTGGCTGCGACGCCTTCCGCGCGACGTATTACCACAGCGAAACCGCTTCGTCGGAATGGGCGGCGTCGGTCAATCGCGAAGGTAAACTCACGGCTGCCCTGTTGCATCACTGGAACAGAAATAATTTTGATTACCAACTGATTGCCGGCGAGCAAGCCGAATCGGACCTCGTTGTTGGCGGCGCGTGGACGGGCGATTTCGGCGGCTTGAATTTCCGCGGCGAAGGCGCTTATTTTCATCCCATCCGGCAGACGACGGACACTCCGGGCACGATTGCCGTTTCGATAGGCGCCGATTACCTGTTTCGCAATTCGCTGACGGCACAGGCCGAAGTCCTGTATAACAATGCAGAAAATGGTTTTTCCGGCTCCGGATTAATGGGGTTATATGCCGCTCCCTTGTCGGCGAAAAACCTTTCGGTCTGCGACTGGACGCTTTTCGGGCAAGTTTCCTATCCCTTGAATCCCCGGTTAAACGCTTCCCTGTCGGGGATGTACTTTGTGGATATTCAATCGGCTTATGCCGGCCTGTCGCTGGATTTCTCGTTGGCCGACAACCTCGATTTGTCGGGGATTGTGCAATGCTTTTCAACTCTGGGCTATTCTGAATTGGACGACATGCAGGTGGCGCTGGGGTTTTTACGCTTGAAGTATGCGTTTTGAAATTTCGGCGAAAGAGAACATTAAATTTCCAATTACATACGAACGGATGAAAAATAGGCAGAAGACAAAAACAATTCGTACAAAGTATCCCAGGTCTCATTGGCTCGTTCGTACACGTACGAAGATATCCCCCAGTTCTCATTGGCTCGTTCATACACGTACGAAGATATCCCCCAGTTCTCATTAGCTCGTTCGTACACGTACGAAGATATCCCCCAGGTCTCATTGGCTTGTTCATACACGTACGAAGATATCCCCCAGTTCTCATTGGCTCGTTCGTACACGTACGAAGATATCCCCCAGGTCTCATTGGCTCGTTCGTACACGTACGAAGATATCCCCCAGGTCTCATTGGCTCGTTCATACACGTACGAAGATATCCCCCAGTTCTCGTTGGCTCGTTCATACATTAACAAAGATTCCGTCCAGGTCTCATTGGCTCGATCGTCAGAGAACAAACCCTCGCGCATTAAACAATCGGAGGCGAAGAATCAACGCCGGAATACCTTCGCCTTGCCCGTTATAGAGCATTCATGTCAATAGAGGCATTCTCACCACACAAAACCACCCGCCCGTAGGGCGTCCATGTCAATAGAAAATCGGCGTTATCCGGTCGCCGTAAAACCTCGTTAGAGGTTTCATATTATTTAATCGGCTTAAAAACATAACGCGAATCGTAAATTTGCGTATATGGCATCGCTATCATTGCTATTGCTTTGCAACGCCTACGGCGTAGCAGGTTCGTGTTCCGTTCATCATTTTCTATTGACATATATGCCACTACGGGCATTTTTAAACAATTCGTGCATTTTTTCGCATTCCTTTCGGAATCCATTTTGCCCGTTATAGGGTCTTCATGTCAATAGAAACCGGCATTCTCACCACACAAAACCACCCGCCCGTAGGACGTCCATGTCAATAGAAAATCGGCGTTATCCGGTCGTCGTAAAACCTCGTTAGAGGTTTCATATTATTTAGTCAATCCTTATAAATGAATTATTCTGCTGGACATCAACAAAATAAATACAAAAAAATTTAGTAAAAACAACCGATTTTTGTAACTTTGCGGCAGAAAACCGGAAAATGATGATATGAAAATTGCCCCAAGATGACCATCGCGAACTTTTTCGCACCCGACTGGCGGACTTGATAAATCCCCAGCACGAGCTGGCGTTGCTTGCCGGCAGAATTGACTGGAAGTACTTTGATGAAGCGTATAAAAAGCGCTACACCGAAGACAACGGTCGCCCGTCAATGCCCATTCGTCTAATGGTTGGAGTTTGTGTTGTCGGATACGACTGTTCAGGGCAATTTTACGACCTTCCCGACCGATGCAAAACTGTGTAAAAAAGCGATTGACAAATGCAATGATATTGCTGAAAAAGAGGGGATAGTACAACGATACAAATACAAAAAAGAGAGTAAACAGTTGGTTCGAGAAACCTGCAACGGCAAGCATCCGAAGCGTGCAGGAGCGGCAAAAAAAGCAAAGAAACGGTTAAAAACCATTGCCAACGCAATGCTGCGCGAACTTGACCGAAAAATGACGGAAGAACAAAAGTCGATTTACAAAGAAAAGCGTAAAAATCATTATCCCGTCTCCACCCAAAAAGAGTGAGACAAAATACCGGAAAGAGAAAAAGCGCAAACAATGCTGTGTAAGGGCTGCAATAGAACCGATAATCAGCCACTTAAAATATGATTATCGGATGCTTGAGAATTATCTGAACGGGGAAAAAGGCGTCCAAATCAACGCCTTGCTGGCAGGCGCTGCGTGGAACTTCAAGAAAATGATGGAAAAACTGAAAGAAAAAATTATTTGGCTCATTGTTCAACTCTTTTTTCTGAAAAAACTACAACCCTTAATTCTGAAAATCGAAGGTTAATAAGGATTGATTAAATAGGTTAATCCGCTGCTTAAAAACAGGGCAATAAGGTCAAACCAGTCGAAAGTGAGTCCTATCATCCATTCATAGAGGACAGCGCCTCCCCAACTGCCGATAAAACCTTTGGAAAAACGGTCATGGGAAATTCCCCAGAAAAATAAACTTCCGGCAGGAACACATACCCAACTGGTGAGCGTATCGGCCAAATGAAAATCGTCAATCTTGTTTTGATAGATATACGGGCGATACGTTTGGGTTAAAAGAATAGCGATAACAACTAAAAAGAGAGAGATGTAGAGAGCCATTCGTCTTTCTGTTTTATTTTTTGATAATTGCAAGACAGTCATGATGTATAATGATTCACTATCTCTGCCAGCGAATTATACAAAACATGGAACAATACGGTTAAAAAGAAACTGCGAACACCGCCGATTCTCTTTCTCAGAATAATATAGAGCGTATTCAAGAGAACGCCCCCGACAAAAGCGGCTACCATATACAGCCAATTGTAATGATGCAACAAGGCAAAAATCAAGCTCATCAGAAGCAGGCAAACGATATCATTTTTTAGTTTGAGACCTTTGGTAAACAATTCAAATATCAGGTATTGGCAAAAAAACGTTTCCAATAGCGGCGCTATAAATACGATAACAACCACCATCTCTGTTGCAGAAAGACCCGTATCTTCCATATTGTCAAGGTCTATACCCAAATATTTACCCAGCGCACTAAAAAGCGTAGCGCTGATAATGTTTAGGCAAAATAAACCAGCGAATACGACAACATTGTTTGCAAAATATTTTTTCATCATTGAAAAGGAAAAATATTATCAAAAAACTTTCTCAAAAGGCCGATATGCCATAAGCGTTCAAATTCAAATTTTTCATAAGACTACAAAATTAAAAAATTAAACTATTATTACAAACAACATTTGTCTGCAAATCATCCGGAATTGTCGCGTGCACTCAATAACTCCGTTTGATAGTGCAAATATACAGGCGCTCACTATACAAAAAAGCAGTAAAAGAAAAATTTAATACCGGGTAAATTCCCCGTCGTATAATTTTACAGATAATTTGGCAAAATCCAAAACAAATAATATCTTTGTCGTCAAATTTCGTTATTTCACTAAAGCGTTAGTGATGAAATTTTTTACTAAGAGCGTTTTTAATATATTATTCTTGTTCTGAAACATAGCCAGTTTTCATGTTATGCAGGATAATGGACGTAAAAACGCTCACGTTTTTAGGAATATTTATTCAAAATATTCTATTATAAAGCGTGAGCAACTGTCTATTATTATTTGCATAACAGGTGTTGGCTATACCTCAGAACAGATAAGAAATAAAACAGTGTTCACGCTCTCTTTTTGTTTTGTATTCTATATTAATAATATGTCGTTTATACCCTCGGAATGGATTAAAAACAGCATGGATGTTTATCTCAGGCAACATCCGGTTTCGGGACGGGCAATTTACTTATTGGTTTTGTTCGCCCTCGTTGTTGCATTGGCAGCTTTACCTTTTATTTATGTGGATGTATCTGTACAGAATGCCGGTATCGTCCGTCCAGTCGCCGAGAAAACAGAAATCAAATCAAGTATTACGGAACGTGTCGATTCCGTTTATGTAAAAGAAGGGCAGACTTTGAATCAGGGCGATACGATTTTGACCTTTATCCCGGCGAATCCGGATTTGCAAATTGAATACCGTCAAAAGCGTCTGGCAGATTTGCAGGAGCATCTCAACGATTTGGCGTTGCTATCCAAAGGTCAGCAACCGGATTCGTTTAGTTCGACTACTCGCCGACAAGAGTATATTTTATTTTTGCAGCGAAAGCGAGAACAGGAGACTAATGTGGCAAAAGCCCGGACTGATTTTGAACGCCATCAAAAACTTTTCGGAAAAGGAATTATCTCAGAAGAAGAATACGAAAATTACCGTTATGAATACGATAAAAACCGGAATGCGCTATCTTCACTGAGAAATAATCAAATAAATCAATGGCAAAACGATTTAAACACGTATTCCAATTTGTTTGAAGAAATGACCGCCGCGATGAATCAGGAAATAAAAGAGAAAGACCATTATACAGTGATCTGTCCAATAAGCGGAACATTAGACCAGTTTAACGGGGTTTATGCCGGAAGTATGATTCAGGCAGGTAGTGTATTGGCAGTCGTCAGTCCCGATTCCACGCTATACGCCGAGGCGTATGTATCGCCGCGCAATATCGGCTATATTCACAAGGATATGCCGGTTCATATTCAAATTGGTTCGTTCAATTACAGCGAATGGGGGACACTATCCGGTAAAGTTACGGAAATTTCGTCCGATTTCATGACCGATGCTTCCGGACAAAACGCTTTTTATAAAGTAAAATGCAGTATGGACAAGTATTACCTGACTCGAAAAAACGGAG
Organism: Dysgonamonadaceae bacterium; assembly: GCA_031284225.1. Next base: position 14,906 of record JAITAH010000228.1, read on the forward strand.
TGAAAGGTTCGTTAAAAAAAGGAATGTCCATTTCGGCACATTTTATAATTACTCGACGTTCGCTGTTCGATTTGTTGTATCAGAAAATGGACGATTGGGCTAATCCCACACAATATACGGAAAAATGAAAAGGGATATTAACATCAAACAACAGGACATTACCGACTGCGGAGCCGCTTGTCTGGCTTCGGTAGCCGCTTTCTATGGTTTAAAGTTACCCATTGCCCGCATCCGTCAATACGCCTTTACCGATAGAAAAGGCACCAATGTGTTGGGAATGATTGAGGCCGCTTCCAAGTTAGGGTTTGAAGCGAAAGGCGTAAAAGGTCCTATGGAATGTTTGACGGAAATTCCCCAGCCGGCCATTGCTCATATTATTGTAAACGAACAATTGCAACATTTTGTTGTGATTTACCAAGTAACCAAAACACACATTATTATCATGGATCCTGCCGATGGAAAAATGCATAAAAAATCGCTTGAAAAATTTCAAAAGGAATGGACAAACGTATTGATTTTGCTGCTTCCCGCCGAAACTTTTGAAAAAGGAAATCAAAAACAAAACTCTCTTAACAGTTTTCTGAATTTGATTCGTCCGCACAAAAGTATTATGACGCAGGCATTGTTCGGAGCCGTTATTTACAGTATTCTCGGACTTTCAACTTCCGTCTATATCAGCAAAATAACCGATTATGTACTGGTTGATCAAAATTTGAACCTGTTAAACCTGATGGGAATCGTTATGATTCTTATTATTCTTTTGCGAACTTTCATTGGCGCAATGAAAAGCATTTTAGCATTACACACCGGCCAGCAGATAGACGCTTCTTTAATATTGGGTTATTACAAACATTTATTGACTTTACCGCAACAATTTTTCGACAATATGCGGGTCGGTGAAATTATTTCGCGCGTCAACGACGCCGTTAAAATCCGCATTTTTATCAATAATGTTTCGATAGATTTGATTGTCAATATCCTGATTTTGATTTTCACATTGAGCCTGATGCTGGTTTATTCGTGGAAACTGGCTGCTATTACTTTGATTTCCGCTCCTGTTTTTCTATTGATTTACTTCTTTTTCAACCGCTTGAATAAAAAATACCAGCGAAAAATTATGGAAAGCGGAGCCGATTTGGAAGCGCATTTAGTAGAATCGCTCAACTCGGTGGCAACCATAAAACAGTTTGGTATTGAGAATTTTGCAAATCTAAAAACAGAAAACCGTTTTGTAAATGTATTGCGAAATACTTACAAAAGTATTTACGGTTCCATCATGGCCGGCAACGGATTGGAATTGGTGTCGGCCGGTATCACCATCGCCATATTGTGGGCCGGCAGTTATTTTGTTATTCAACGGGAATTAACGCCCGGAACATTGATGTTGTTTTATTCCTTGACAGGATACGTTCTGGGGCCTATAAGCAAACTCATTTCCTCCAACCAGACGATACAAGATGCTCTCATTGCAGCCGACCGCTTGTTTCAACTTATGGATTTGGAACGGGAAGAAGAAGACATTCCAAAAATCCGTCTGGAACAGGATATGGTCGGCGATATTCAATTCAACAATGTGTCTTTTCGTTACGGTTCTCGAAAACAAGTATTTGAATCTTTAAACCTTAGTATCGCCAAAGGAAAAACTACAGCTATTATTGGTGAAAGCGGATCAGGAAAAACGACTTTGGTTTCCTTGCTGCAACACCTCTATTCGATTCAGTCGGGCAATATTTATATCGGAAAGTATAATCTTTCGCAAATTAGCAACGAGAGCTTGCGGCGAATGGTAGGCGCGGTTCCTCAACAAATCGAACTCTTTGCCGGGACGATTATTGATAATATCGCTGTTGGCGATTTTGAGCCGGATATAAAAAAAATTGTGGAACTGAGCGAGCAACTCGGCATTCGGGAGTTTATCGAGAAACTTCCCAACGCTTATATGACGCTTGTTGGCGAACATGGCGCATCGCTTTCCGGCGGTGAACGACAGCGAATTGCCATTGCCCGTACACTGTACAGAGATCCGGAAATTCTTATCTTCGACGAAGCGACTTCTTCGCTTGACTCTGTTTCTGAAAAATATGTCAAACAAACGTTGAATAATCTGGCCCAACAGGGGAAAACCGTTATTATAATTGCCCATCGCTTAAGTACTACCAAAAATGCCGACACTATTATTGTTTTACGGGCAGGAAAAGTAATGGAAACCGGGACGCATGCTCAACTCTTGAAAAAACGAGGCGTTTACCGTAATTTATGGGAGGAACAATATGACGTACTGTAAATGTCAAAAACTTAAAATATGATTTTATTCAGACAAATCGAGCTGTTAAACCGGATGCATAAATTTATCGAACGGTCTAACACCGGCACTCCTGAAATGTTTGCTAAACGTTTAGGTATCAGTCAAAGCCGGTTGTATAAAATTATTGAAGAAATGAAAGACATGGGTGCGCCGATTGATTATTCCCGCAAAATGGAAACGTATTATTATGTGGAAGATTTTGAAATCAATGTTACTTGTTCTCTCAAACGTTTATCTGTTCAAGAGAAAGAAACTATTTCTGCGGGTTGTACCAATGTATTAAATTTTTCTTTTACTGCTTTTTTTGTATAGTGAGCGCCTGTATATTTGCACCATCAAACGGAGTTATTGAGTGCACGCGACAATTCCGGATGATTTGCAGACAAAAGTTGTTTGTAATAATAGTTTAATTTTTTAATTTTGTAATCTTATGAAAAATTTGAATTTGAACGCTTATGGCGTAGAAGTGCTGAGTCAACAAGAAATGTTGGATAACAATGGAGGGATTCAATTGGGGGGATCCGTTTATCGCGTAATTACAAAACTTTTGGAAGTTATAGGAGTATTGGAAGTCCTGGATGCTGTTGGTGAAAGTTTTTTGGAAGGGGTACAAGAAGGCTATAACGATCAGCAAAAAAAATGATCTTACGTCAAACAGTTAAATATTTATAAATCATGATGAATACTTTGAACATAGCAACTTATTCGGTAATCGAATTAAGTTATAACGACATGAAATCCATAGAAGGAGGCGGCGAATTGTTAGATAAATTTTTGGACTTCGCGAAAGATGCCAGTAAGGCTATTGGGTATGGAGTCGGTTATGCTGCAGGAGCTGTAAAAGATTTTGTTTTAAGCGGAGATGTCGCAGCGAATGAAACTTTAATGAATTGTATATGAAACTGGTCAAAATTATGAGGTATTGCAAATATACCTCATAATTTTGTTATATGTTTTCACATTGAGATTGTTTCATTTATGTATAGAATATATCATTATTTATATAAATCAAAAGCGATAACCATTTTATTATTTGGTATATTCTCCGCTTTATGTGTGAATTTTTTATTAGTATGTTTGAATACCCTTTTGAACTTGGAAGACTGGAGCGAAGTAAAGGAGTATTCAACAACCATTAAAGATTTTTTCATCATTGTCGGCTTCGCGCCTTTTGTTGAAACGTTCTGTTTTCAATATGCGCCATTAAAAATAGCCGGATTGTTTGTAAAAAAGTATAAACATTTGGTTTTTATCATAATAGCTGTTTCTGTATTGTTTGGCTTATTACACCAAAATTCGACAGTATATTTTATTATAGTTTTCTTTTACAGTCTGATTTGGTCTTTCTGCTGTTTCCTGTTTATCCGACGGAAGCAACATCCGTTATTGTTTACGACACTGATTCACGCATCTTATAATGGCGTGTTATTTGGAACAAAACTGTTATTAACCTTTTCTGTTATCAAATGAAACCTGTTTCAGAAAGACGATTAGCTCTCTACATCTCTCTCTTTTTAGTTGTTATCACTATCCTGTTAAACCAAACGTACCGCCCGTATATCTATCAAAACAAAATTTGCGATTTTCATTTGGCCGATACGCTCACCAGTTGGGTATCTGTTCCTGCCGGAAGTTTGTTTTTCTGGGGAATTTCCCATGACCGCTTTTTCAAAGGTTTTATTGGCAGTTGGGCAGGCTCGATCGTATATGAATTTATAGGATTAACTTTTGACTGGTTGGACATTATTGCCCTGTTTTTAAGTAGCGGCTTAACGTACGGGATTTACCTGATCGTTAAAAACCGCCGCACAAAATCCGGAATTTCAAAACGCATACATCAAGCGTAAAAAACCCAAAGCGCCCAATTCCGAACGGTTTCCTCGATCATTGCGTACCTTTGTAAATCAGGAGATAAAAGACAAAAAGAATAAAGAAGATAGATGCAGACATAATAGATCAAAGACGTCTTACTGAATGTTTCAAAACATGCAAATTACGAAATAAAAAAGTCGGGGAGCAGGCATTTTTAAAGTAGAGAGGAAGCTACCAACAGGCGCCCATCGAAAAAATTCAGATGTGCGCCTGAATAGACTTGGCCAATGTCATTTGAATTTCCCCTCGCCTCCGGACAACGGAAACACCCTCACCGCATAAAGAAAATGCCGAAAAGTACCGGTATCAGAATACCGGCCAGTAAAAACCATTTCCCGGAACCGCTTAAACTTTTCTTTCCTTTCACAAGAAACAGTCCGGTGATGGCGAGCAGAATCAACGAAACGGCGAAGAAATCGGCTATCGGACTCCAGCCTTTTACCTTATTATAATGTAAACGGTTTATCCAGTAAATGAGGACGTTCTTTTTATGCGTTTCGTAATCCAACTGCCCATTGGCGGAATTATACACGCCTGCACCGCCATCGAGAAACAACCGGAGATGGTCTTCGTCGATTCGCAGGATTCGTTTCAACGGGGGCAGGTTTTTTCCGGCGCTCCAAGTCGTCGAGAGTTCGGTTTCGGAAAGGTAAGCCGGCAGTTGAAGGGTTTTTTCTTCGGTACGGAACGCCGGATCTTTCTCGCCGAGATGGTTGAGAAAGATGCCGGAGATTCCATATACCAACGAAACGCCCACCACTAAAAAACCCAAGTCGCGGTGGATCGCCCGTAAGCTGCGTGTAAAATTCATGCTTAATCCAATGTTTCAAACGAAAGACCGTCCATGTAGTAAATGACGTAGTAATCTTTGTTGTGGGCTTTCATCCACTTCCGCATATCGGCGATATTGCTCAATTCGGCTTCGCAAGATTCGGCCGCGCCGTCTTCCTGTTTTTTCAGGTTGACGTCTTTTTCCAGTTCGGCGATGTATTCCTGACTCAGGCGGCGTTCTTTCAATACGCCGTTGATAGCCAGTTTAGAGCCAACCAGTTCGCGGTTAAACCCGCCGATTTCGCCTTTGGCTTCCACGCGCAGAGAAGCTTCTTGCGATTCGCCGACGATAAAACACCGTTTCCCGGAATGTTTGCAGGTGTGCGTAACATATCCGACTACCGTGATGGTTTTATCGACTTCCTGATCGGCCACCGCCAAAAGGTCGTCCAACGGGAAAGACGAAGTTTCTGCGGCTACGGAAGTGAGAGGAGCGTCGGCCGAAGCTTCCGCCTGTTTTTTGTTGCCGGAACAGGCGCCGAGTACTAACGATAATGCAGCAAGTGCAACTAATTGTTTCATTGTGATAAATTTTTAATGGTTTGTTTTTATATTAATCTTCTATTTTCCACTGTAAAAGTAACGCGATGGCTCCGGCAATCCCGAAAATCAGGACATAAGAACTGTCGAAAATTTTCTTTTTCACAGAACGGCGCCGGTAAATACCTGCGAATATCAATGCCAATACAACATTGGTAATTAGCGCCATGAATGTAGTAAAATGCAGCTGTGGCGCAATGTATTCGCTGTTCGGATTGCGGAACGTCAGGTAAAACGGGAACAGTTTTCCGGCAATTACATCCCATGGGTTGACGGATTCCGCTACAAACGCATAGCGAACTTTTTCCAACGTTTCCGTTTTCAACGCATAATATTGTTTGCCGGCGGGGTTTTGCACCGTAATCGTCCAATAAAGGAAGTTTCCGATCAGCGACAGTTCATCGGTATCTAACCGGATCGGGTCGATGTCCAGTTGCCGCGGATGGTATTTGCCACCGGCTTCTTCGAGGATATAAACCTTCCCTTTTTTATCGAAAAGAAAGCCGTAGAACCGTTTATCGGCCGGTTCTTCCATAGCAAAAAAGGCCGGTTCAATTTGCGGATCTAACTGGGTGTTTCGTACAAACGGACGCCCGTTCACCCTTTTGATATGAAAAAGCTGCCCTTTCGCATCTAACGAGAAATACCCTTCGTCGTAGGGTTTGCGGATACTCAAATCGCCGGCCGTCCATTGCGCGGGAAAAACATATCCCGCTTTCAGCAGGGCATTTTGGAATTTTTCGCTTTTCTCCCGGTTGACGGTATTGGTTTCCGCGTCGATAAATTCAATCTTATCTTTCAGACGAAACAGGTCGCCCGGCGATTCCAGTTTGCCCTTTTGCGGCAGGGATTCATACATAATGTACAATCCGATGTCCGGTACATTTTTATGTTTCGGCGTATAGCGATAAACGACTTGCTTGACCCGCAGTTGTTGCGGTTCGATCTTGATCCCGTCGATACTGTCGAGCATTTCGCCGTTGAGCATTAATTGGCGGAAGTTCAACAAAGGCAATGCGGCGTCGAAGGCTTTGTCTTCATACAGTTTTCCTTCGTCGTCGTGCAAGTTATCTTTCCGGCCGTCTAATTCGCGGAACATCAATTTTTTCTCTATCGAACTGTAATAGCCGAACGGATATTTGGTTTTTGAATAAGTGGCTGTTTTTATCAATTCGGGTAGCGCCCACAGACCGATAAGCGTAACGAACAGACCGATCAATACGTAATTTATAGTTTTGTTTTTCATTGAACACCCTCCTTAAATCGTGTGGTAGAATAAAACGGAAAGAAAAAAGAAGCAATCAGCGCGACGATTAAATACGGATCGAACGGTTGATAAGCTCCCGACCGGGTTCTTAACAGGAAAAGCGACAGAAAGAGGATGCCCGGAAGGACATTCAATATCCGCTGTTTCCACTGCGGTTCGAGGCAGACCCAAGCGGTAATCAGGTAAGCGACCGGGCAGGCGAGGAACCACGGCAAGAGTTGTTGAAAGCCGGCGCATACCATTTCCGCCGGAAATTGCCGGCCGAGGCCCCACAAAAGAAGCGGTACGGTGATGAGTGTCAGCAATACAAGGATTCCGATCCCGTACAGCAACATCGTCAGCAGGATATTACTTTCCTTCAAGGGTAAATGCAGCGTCAGTTTCAACCGTTTGAATTGCAATTCGGGAATGTACTGCGTGATGGCCAATAAGATGCCGGCCAGCAACGGCAGATACTCGAAATACGGGAAGAACAACGGATCTTTTTGCACCGTATTTTCCCACACCATTACGATTCCCGACAGGCGGATGCCTTCGTTGAGTTTCAAAAACGAATAGATTCCGGCTCCCAAAAAGACGGCTGCGATAATAAGAACGGCGCTCCGGGTTTTAATCCATTCTTTGTATAACAATGATTGGTACATAACTATCAATATTTTCCGGTTAATTCAATAAAAATATCTTCCAGCGTTTGGTTCGGATATTGCTTCATCAGCTCCTGAGTAGGTTGGTGCAGCAAAATCTTACCATAATCCAGAATCATGCAGTCGTCGATCAGGATTTCCATATCCTGAATGATGTGAGACGTGAGGAAGACCGTTTTGTCGCCCTGCTTGACAAACTCTTTGAGGTATTCCACAAACAGCCGGCGGTAGCCGGGGTCCAGTCCCATGGAAAAGTCGTCGAGAATCAGCAAGTCGGGATCTTGCGCAAAAAGTAATCCGAGCGCCACTTGCGAACGTTGTCCGCACGACATGGTGTTGAGTTTCTGCGTAGGCAGAATTTTCAGTTTTTCAATCAGGCCGAAGTACGCCTCCCGTTTCCAATTCGGGAAAAAGCGGCGGTAATACCGTTCCAACTGATGTACATTAAAATAACTGTGTTGGATATGTCCTTCCAACAGCAGGCCGATGCGGCCTTTGGTTTCCGGGCTAATCTTGTCCATGCTTTCGCCGAAAACGCGGCAAACGCCCGAACGCGGCTTCAAGTACCCGTTCAGGATGTTGATGATGGTGGTTTTACCCGTTCCGTTTTTCCCCAACAGGCCTAAGATTTTCCCTTTTTGTACTTCAAAGTTCAAATCTTTGTATATTAATCGATGGCCATAATAATGGGTGATATTTTCACATTGAATGATGGGCGTCATATACTGTCCGATAAAATTAAAATCTGCAACCGGCAGATAAGGATACAAAAGTAAATAAATTTTGAGAAATAATTTCTGTTTGTGTTGCATACGTTCCGTCATAAGTCAGATGTACGTAAGCGCACAAAGCGGAATGGATAGCGCGTGCGTATTCTAACGAAACATTGGATGCCCAACGCGGGGCAGTCAGATATTCGTATTCCTGATAAAGTAAATCATCGAGCGATTTGGGTGGCTTTTGCTGCGGCGAGGGTGGGGCATACGTTTGATCGTCTTTCGGCGTGCCGTCGCCTGCGCCGTAACGCGCGCCCAGTGTAATACCGTATTGGTTTTTACCGATCCGGATATTGCGGCATACGCTTACGCGAGCCTCGTAATTTCCTATCGTTTGCAAACGGTAATAGGGATACAGCGAGATGCGTTGATCGCGGTTAAAGTAATCGCCGCCTGCTTTGAATTGCCATTTGGGACAAAAGTTTTCTATTCCGAAACTGCCGGCGTATTCTGCGTGAATGGTTGTTTTTTCACGATTCAACATTTGATTTTTGCCCGTATAAATAATATCGGAATGGCTGCCTTGCGTATCTTCGAGCGATATTCGTTCGTAGTTTTTGAGCGATTCTTTTCCGGCTTGTACCGTTAGCGAATGACGAAAATCCGAACGGGCGTAAGTCGCCGTTCCGTTAGCCGCCATTTCCACGCCGTTGTGATCGGTGAAAACATAGGTATTGGGCGATTGTTTGCCGTAATATCCGGTACGATTTAGAAAGACCGCTTCGCCGAATAGGCTCCAGCCGCTTTGCAGGCGCCAGTCGATTTGTACGGCTCCGCCATTGAACCGGTTAAACATGGGTTGGCTGTCGATGGTGTAGCTTTTTGACCCCGAAGTACTCCACAGTTCGCTGTTGCCGTAAAACCCGCCGAAATTAATGAGCGTATAATACTGCTTGTCGGTAACGCCATACCTGTTGAACGTCAATCCTTCTACGCTACGGCGGTATAAATAGCAACCGCCTACAAGCGCCGACCAGGTAGCGCCTTCCGTGGGTATTTGATAATTAAGTCCGACGCTTGCCGTCAAATCCAACCATTTGTTGGTATGCCTCAAATCGCGATATTTTGCATAATTGGCGGTGATGTAGTCGATTTTACCGCCCAATGAAACTCCGTGTCCCAGCTGTGCGGCGACGCCTCCGGCAAGTACAAATGTTTCCATCGTTTTTTTGCCCCGCGTGCTGTCGGCCATTTCCGACAGGTCGAAAGCGTTGTAATAAGGGTCGATGAACGCCGAACCGGTCATGTTTTGTCCCGTAAAATGGGTGTAGCGTACTTTGCCGTACAACACAACCCGTTTGTTGAGCCGGTAATACGATTCGGTATCGGCTCCCCATTCCCAACGGTTATCGCTTTGGTAGTAATTCACAAAACCGCCATCGCCTTTGTTGGAAAATACTTCTGCCGTAGAAATTTTTTGCACAGGAACGAGCAGTAAACCGGCCGCATTGCGGCTGGTCAGCCAAGCTTCTGTTTGCCGTACATACTCCGGCGCAGGATAGCGAATCAGGGCGCTATCCTGTGCCGAGAGCAGTTGTACCGCAATAAGCAAAAGCAATAAAGTGAAATACTTTTTCAATTCAATAATATTATTAATCCCTCAACGACGCTTTTTTCCGTTGATGGAAATCGTTAGTAGAATTATTCGTTTCCTTGTAGATGATGCGCGCGCCGTTTCGGATAGACGCTTCGGCGTCGATGCCGCTGGGGTCGGTAGTGCCGTTATCTATATCGCCGGTGCCGAGCGCGTAATTATAGACTAATTTACCGGCATTGCCCGTAATCGCTTCGGTGGCGGCTTTATCGACATTGCGGTAAAGAGTATAACCCAAAGCGTTGGTAAGACCTACCCAACCGCCATCGACATTGGGCGTAAGCCGCTTGTTGCTTGTACTTAAATTCGCGTTGAAGAATACCTCAATGCCATCAATTACCCA
>JAITAH010000369.1 GCA_031284225.1 Dysgonamonadaceae bacterium
CGTCCGGTCGGTTAGCGAACGACGAACTGTTGCGGAAATCGCAACGCATCAGTCGGCTTATGCAATCCTTGGACGAAAAAGCGATGCGCTGGATGGAATTGTCGGAAAATGCGTAAAAAAATCCTCAAATCCTTGCATAATTCAAAAAAACATTTTACTTTGGCGCCCGGTACCCGGTACCCGGTATGCGGTACTCGGCGCTCGATGCAGTTGTGTTCCTGCGGAACAACCTGTCAATAGAACCCCGATACGCTATATCCCCCCGTTGTCCCGTCAGGGACAACCTGTTGGCCGTGCGCCGCGTACCGAGCACCTTTTTCTGGATTGCTTCGTCGCTTCGCTCCTCGCAATGACGGGACGCGACGGAATCTGGAATAATAACAACCTTTAGATGGACTGCTAATAAGAATGGATGGTCGAGAGTGGATGGTCCTAATGGTAGCGCCACTTCGGGTTCCTGGAATCAGAATTATGACCATCCCGATGCCACAGGTAAACGCACTACGATTCGTTCCGGAGCTTCCTATGGTCCTACCTATAACTTCTTTCCCGCGTCGGGGATCCGCGACGGAGGGAAGTTGAGATTTATGGGCTTCTATGGCTACTATTGGAGTGGCTCAGTGCATGGTACTACTCTCGCTTACATTATGGAAATTACTTTTGGCGAGGCCGACACGGACACCGCCCAAAAGCTGCAGTCTGGATGCTTCCCTGTCCGTTGCGTCCTCCAAGAATAAGAACGCCACTTGTGTTCGCTCATTCGATTATCAAAAATATCAACTATACTTTACGCGGCATGATTTTGTGCAGGCGCCTATTTTCCCCAGCGGGGAATCCTGTCAATAGAAAAACGGGTATCCCTTTTCCCTGTTCCCCGTCAGGGGATTCATGAACGGGAAGTGAATGCCCTGACCGGGCAATCCGGCACGTTGACAACCGGTGTTTTCTATTGATAGGTTTGCCCTGACGGGCAATGCACTAAACTATGCCGTGTGCAGTATAAATAACTAACTTAAAATGAATATTGGATATAATCCTCCATCAGGGAAACCAGTCGTGGCGATCGTCGTCGCCGCCCAAGCACACGCCATAGACAGAGAAAGGAGTAGCAATATTACGGCGTAGAATATCGTGCGCACCGTGTACAAAATTCACGCCACCGCCAAAGTAAGCACGCTTATCCGGATGTTTTCGCACTGCAAAAGCGCTCGGGCGCACGCTTCCAGCGTAGAGCCGGTCGTCAAAACATCGTCGATCAAGAGGATATGCTTATTTTGGAAAAATCCGGCGTTTCTTATTTGGAAAAGACCTTGCGTGTTTATCCAGCGATCGAAGGCGCCTTTTCGCGTCTGACTGGTATTGGCTTTAGCCCGGTAAAGAATACGAGTATCGACCGGAATGCCCGTAACGGCAGAAATGCCTTCGGCCAGAATTTCCGACTGATTAAAGCCTCTTTGCCACTGTTTTTTTTTATGCAAAGGTACGGGAACCAAATAATCAATACCGTCGAAAAAGCCGGAAGGTAATAAATCTCGGGCTAAAAAATCGCCTGTCCACTTGCCTAATGCCTCGTTCCCCTGATATTTGATGGCGGCGATTAATTTTTGCCCCAACCCACTCTTATTGTAATACAGGTAAGCTGCCGCCTTTTGTACGGGAAAACGAGTGAGCAACTGCTCATACGCCCGGTTTTCTTTATACCGGTGATAATGGGTTTTCGGCCAATCAGAAAAACACTCCGAACAGAAAAACTTTTCGCCGGTTATCAAGGCTTCCGAACATCCTATACACAAGGGCGGATAAACCAGGGAAATCAAGTGTTGAAAAACAGGTATTATATTCATTTTAATCTGTTTTTGGTTAAACAATCCAAAGACAGCGACAAAAATAACAAATATTTTTCAATGAAAACGATTCTGCCGTTGTTTTATATCCCAGAAACTACTAATTTTGACAATTATTGAAAAAAACAAATGAGTTACGTATGAAAAAAATAATGGCTTTATGGGTTTTAACTTGCCTGATAACGGGATGCGGCAGCCTGCAAATCGCTTACCAGACGGACAATTACCAACAGTTAAGCATCGGAATGTCCAAATGGGACGTAGAAAACTGGATTGGCTCGCCCGTTCGTTACTTAGATGCAAGAAGAACGGCTTACGGTTACGAGGAAATATTATTGTACCGCAATCGCCACAAGCAATATTTCGCTCTGGAATTTGTTAATGATTATCTGGTTTCGGCCGATTATGTCTATGACAACGGATGGTATCCCATGTATCCGGCTTACGAACGGCCGGCGTATGGGAATCCTGTTTTCCCGCCGCATTATCAGCCCAACCGGCCGTATTATCCGCCGGCCTACGTGCAGCCGGGACGTCCTTCGCAGCCGAATATGCCGCAACGACCGCCCAGCAATACGCGTCCGCCTGCTAATACGCGTCCGGGCAATAATTTCCAAACGCCGAGTTACGAACGGCCTTCTTCTACCACCCGGCCGGCCTCGAATGAGCGTCCGGCGTCGAATACTACTCGTCCGGCGTCCGCCAACGAACCAACGGCTCCCAATACGTCCCGTCCGGCAAGCGAAACGCCTCCTTCTACCAGCCGCGAAAGTACCCGGTCGAGTTCGACAACTCGTTCTTCCAATACGAATACGGAAACGAATAGTCGGGAAAACGCTACCCGATCAAGTTCGACAACCCGCTCTTCCGGTACGAGTACGGAAACCAATAGCCGCGAAACTACCCGGTCGAACGCTGCGGGTTCGTCCGATCCCAGCAATACGGGAACTACGCGAGGAAACACTACGCGAGGCAATTAAATAATGCTGTTACTTCATACCTGTTGCGCTCCCTGTTCGGCGGCCGTTATCGAATGGCTGTTGAAAAGAGATATTTATCCGGCGCTGCTTTTCTTCAATCCGAATATCTATCCGCAAACGGAATATGAAATCCGTAAAAACGAATGGATGCGATATGCCGGCCGGCTGAAATTGGAGTGTATCGACGGCGATTACGACCATTCTTCCTGGCTGCAAACGATAAAAGGCCTGGAAAATCAACCCGAAAGAGGCGCCCGCTGCTTAGCTTGCTTCAAAATGCGTTTATTGGCTACAGCGCAATTAGCGCACGAAAAGGGATTTACACAGATCGCTACGACCCTCGCTTCTTCCCGTTGGAAAAGTTTGGAACAAATTGCCGAAGCCGGCCAATGGGCAGTATCCCGGTTTCCCGATATGCAATTTTGGGATAAAAACTGGCGAAAAGACGGATTGAGCGAAAGACGCCGGACGTTATTGCAAGAGAATGGATTTTATAACCAACGCTATTGCGGATGCGAGTTCAGTCAACGACTTACGTCGCCGGCGAAACTTCCTTAAAGGCGCAATGCCTGATTTACTTATGAATCTGTACAAACCGAATCAACTCTTCCGGATTTTCGCAACTAAAAACGTATTTTTTATCTTCTTTGGTTACTATTAAAAACGCTTGTGCATAATCACCTACGTATGATTGATAACGACCGATAGTAGCATTTGAAAAACTACCTATAAATCCGAACCAACCGCCGCTACCGAAATACCTTAACTCGGATTTATCCGGTTTATAAGGTTTGATTTCGGTTATTCGGTTCAAAGGAATCGTTAAATTTCCCTTTAACCGATGTAGGGTTATTTCCGTTTCGTTTAGTTCAATGAAAGAGGGCGACGCCGAAATAAAATAGCCTAATAGTACGAGTAATCCTGCGGCAACAATAATGGTAATGAGTTCTTTTGTATGCAATGCATCGGTTATTAAATAGTATTCCCCAATAATTATTACTAATGTTGCGATCCCTGTGATTAATTTTACGGGTATTCCCCATTGTACTTTGAATTTTGTTTTCATTATTTTGTGATTTTTATGATGCAAAAATAATTATTTTTATACTGATTAGCAATTGTTAATTTTGTCAAACGAAATTAGGATTCAAAGGTTGACGGCTTTCTTGTTCGGTAAAGCTCCCTGTTCTTTTCATTTGACGTCGCCGGCGAAACTTCCTTAAAAGCATAGCGGCGCACTTCCCCCTGCGCCGTTTGCAAATACAAAAAACCATCGTCCGAAACCGATTGGATTTGAGCGTCGAAGTATCCCTGTTTATCTTTATACAGATAAAAACCGGTTTTACGGTACAAGGCGGCGTGATAAGCCGCAGAAATGCTCTCGAAGTCCTCGTCTTTCAACTTCCGGTAGCCTTGCATGATTTTTTGATGCATTTTTTCCAACAACTCGTTTAAAGAGACGGATTTCCCCAGCAGGAGCTTCAAGGAAACCGGATTGGGCGCGTCGCTCGTAAAGACTTCCTGATTGACATTTACGCCGACGCCGACAATGCTCCGGATGATTTGCCGGTTCATCAGGTCGTTCTCAATCAAGATGCCGGCAATTTTCCGGTTTTCGTAATAAATATCGTTCGGCCATTTGATGGCGAAAGGTTGAAGTCCGTCTGCCACCGAATCTAATGCTTCTTTAACGCCCAAAGCCACTACTTCCGAAAGGAGAAAATGCCGCTCCAACGCTAAAAAATCCGGATAGAAAACCATACTGCAAGTAAGGTTCTTTCCGGATTCCGCTTCCCAGAAAGCGCCTTTTTGCCCGCGTCCCGCCGTTTGTTCATCGGCAATCAACGTCGCGCCTTCCTCCAGCGTTTTTGTCATTGGATTTCCGGTTAATTCTTTCATCAACCGGTTGGTAGAATCGACGGTCTTTACCCGGATAATCTTCATTTTTATCTTCGATAAGTATTAACCGGCGGATAAAAAGCATCTTCAATATGTTCAATCTCAAACGCCGGCTCTTTTCCTGTGAGGGCAATAATGTCGAAACGCGCCGGCAAATCGACGTCGAAAGTCCGGATATAGCAATCGGCGGCAGAAATAATATGCCGGATTTTCGCGTTATTCACAGAATCCGACGGCGATTCCCACCCGCCGTTCCGGGTTTTTACTTCTATAAATACCAATTCATCAGCGGTTTGGGCAACGATATCCAATTCCAGATGTCCCCAACGCCAATTGAGATGCCGGATCCGGTAACCTTTCTCTTTTAGATATTTGACGGCAACCGTTTCACCGGCTTTTCCTAACTCGTTATGTTGCGCC
>JAITAH010000398.1 GCA_031284225.1 Dysgonamonadaceae bacterium
GGACTGCTGTTTACCATCGAAGTGTTGATGCTCGACTTGACCACGGCTTCGGTATTGCCGTTGCTGATTGCCTCCGTTTCGGCCGCCAGCATTTCCTACATTTTTACGGGCACCGACGCTATGTTCCAGTTCGCCCAACAGGAAGCCTTCAACTTGGAACGGATTCCGTTTGTGCTGGTTCTCGGCGTTATCTGCGGATTAATCGCCCTGTATTTTACCCGCGCCACGATCTGGACGGAAGGCATCTTCCGGAAATTGGGAACGTTCTGGAAAAAGTTTTTCCTGGCAGCCATCATCCTGAGTATTCTTATTTTCCTGCTGCCCCCGCTCTACGGCGAAGGATACGAAACCATCGGCAACCTCATCGGCGACAATTACGATAACTTGTTGAACGGAAGTTTATTTTATCATCTGAAAGACCATTATTGGGGCATTATCCTTTTCCTGCTGCTCATTATTTTCCTGAAAGTTTTCGCCACGGCGGCCACGAACGGCGGCGGCGGTTGCGGGGGAATTTTTGCCCCTTCGCTGTATTTGGGTTGTATTGTCGGTTTTGTTTTCGCCCATTCGTTCAATCAGTGGACGTTTATTTTACCGGGCAATCATTTGCCCGAAGAAAATTTCGCACTGATGGGAATGGCCGGCATGATGGCCGGCGTTATGCACTCTCCGTTGACGGCGGTTTTCCTCATCGCCGAACTCACCGGCGGCTTCGACCTCTTTCTGCCTTTGATGATTGTAACCATCAGCGCTTACTTCACGATTATGTTATTTGAAAAACACAGTCTGTATTCCATCCGACTGGCGCAGAAAGGAGAATTGCTGACGCACGACAAAGACAAAGCCGTACTGACGCTGCTCAACACCGGCGCCGTTATCGAAAACGAATTTATGACGGTGCACCCCGAAACCACGCTGGGCGGCATGGTGAAAGCCATTGCACAATCGCCCCGCAACGTATTTCCGGTCATCGACGATAATAATGTGCTGCGAGGCGTGGTCTTACTGGACAATATCCGCAACATCATGTTCCGTCCCGAACTGTATGATCGCTTCACCGTGAAGAAATTCATGGTTTCGCCGCCGGCTAAAATCAACATTTCCATGCCGATGGAAAAAATCATGCAACTGTTTGAAGATACCAAAGCGTGGAACCTGCCCGTCATCGACGACGAAGGCCATTATCTGGGCTTCATCTCCAAATCGAAAATATTCAACGCTTACCGCGATATTCTGCAAACCCATTTCTCGGAAGACAGCTAACCCTCATGAACAAGAAACGTTTACGCATCGTATTTATGGGAACGCCCGCCTTTGCGGTCGAAAGCCTGCGGGCGCTGGTCGAAGGCGGCTATTCGGTCGCCGGCGTCGTTACCATGCCCGACAAGCCGGTCGGAAAACACCAGAGTGTCTTACAGGCAAGCCCCGTCAAACAATACGCGCTGGCGCAACGCCTGCCGATTCTGCAACCCGAAAAGTTGAAAGACCCCGCCTTTCTCGCGCAACTGCGGGAGTGGAACGCCGATTTGCAAATCGTTGTAGCTTTCCGGATGCTCCCCGAAGCGGTTTGGAACCTGCCCCGACTGGGAACTTTCAACCTCCACGCTTCTTTGCTGCCGCAATACCGCGGCGCGGCGCCCATCCAGTGGGCGATTATCAACGGGGAAAAAGAAACGGGCGTTACCACCTTTCTCTTGACGCACGAAATAGATACGGGCGCTATTCTCTTCCGGGAAAAAACACCCATTGCCGATACGGACAACGCGGAAAACGTGCACGACCGCTTAATGCGCCTCGGCGCGCAATTGGTACTGAAAACCGTCGATGCGCTTGCGGAAAACGCCGTTCAACCCCTTCCCCAATCCGGGTTAACGACCGGCGAAGTCCTGAAGCCCGCCCCCAAGATTTTCAAAGATACCTGCCGGATTGACTGGAACCGACCGACCGGCGCCGTTTACAATTTCATCCGGGGATTAGCCCCCGCCCCCGGCGCATGGACCGAACTGACCCCGCCGCAAGGCGATCTGCTGCACCTGAAAATCTTTGAAGCGGAACCCTTCCTGCAAGCCCACTGCCTGCCGCCGGGAACGATTGTTTCCGATGGAAAAAAACAGTTCGACGTTGCCGCCGACGACGGGTTTATCCGCGTGAAAACGCTGCAACAGGCGGGGAAAAAGCGAATGGCGGTCGAGGAATTCCTGAGAGGAAGAAATTTCGCTCTCGTAGAGAACGAGAACACAACCTTAGGATAGAAAACCGAAGCAATTCAAGGACATAAAAAACTCCCGCCTCCAATTTCTTCCACGAAGAAATCCGAAGCGGGAGCAACACAGCGAATCAACATTTAAAAACAACTCTTTATTCCAAGACAGGCCGGCGCTCAGTAACGACCGTTTATAGAAATTAAAATTCCGGCGGTTTATGGAATTATCCTCTCTATTTTATCGCTTTTTATGAACGCTTTTTGTCGAAATATATTGTAAAATATTTTTATTATATATTGCCAATTATCAATCATTTACAAATCTAATGCAAAGCGTTCTTTTTAAGTTATACAAATTTTATGCCAAAAATTTTAGGCACAACCAATCCGGTAGCTTTTTTAAGCAGATTGCAAATGGGTTTCAGGTCGCGTGCCATCGAACGCAAACTGCGCATCGGTACGGAATTACCGGCCGAAAAACGGTCGAATCTTTCGGCGAAATTGTCGAAATAGAACAGGAAGAGGAAAATTTATTTGCCGCCCAACAGAATTTTGACTAAATTTGCCGCTTTAATTGGCAAATAAAAACGCTATGGCATACTACAACAGTGGCAATTTTACAAATACTCTTCCTCCGGTTA
>JAITAH010000018.1 GCA_031284225.1 Dysgonamonadaceae bacterium
ATGAATGATATTATATCTCTTATCACTAAGTATCCGCATCTTGTTGTTTGCTTTTTTCTTTCGGTTTTTATTGCCATAACTCAAAGTTACTATGGTAGAAAGGCATATTATCACAAGAATGAGAAATATCGCAAACAATATAGAACAGTAAATATAATTACTTGTGTCATTTTATTGATTATGATAGTAGGAACGGGCTTATACAAATGGGTATAAATCTTGAAAAACAGTAAATAATGAAATACAGCAAAAAGAAACGATTAGGCAGATTTCGGAAATTTTCTTTTAAAAATATTTTGAAATCATATAAAAACCATAAATGGATTAGAGCAGGGTTATTGTGGGGGCTTTTTATGTCAATAATCAGCGCATCGAGTTATGCCGAAGCCTTGCCCAAATGGATAACGGCGAGCGACAGCAATGTAAATAATCCGAATACATGGATTGCTTTCAGAAAAGATTTTTATCTGACGGAAAAAACTGAAACGGCAATAGCTCAAATAGCGGTGGACAGCAAATATTGGTTATGGGTAAACGGGAATTTAGCTGTATTTGAGGGCGGACTGAAAAGAGGGCCTAATCCGAACGATACTTATTTCGACCATGTTGATATTCTTTCGTATCTGAAAACCGGAAAAAATCAAATCGCTGTTTTGCTTTGGTATTTCGGTAAAAATGGATTTTCGCATAACGACAGCGGCCGGGCGGGATTTTTGTTTAATCTGCAAATGACAAACAATCAGCTTGTAAGCGACAGTTCTTGGGTAAGCAAGATACACCCCGCCTATCTTAACACGGAAAAACCTTATCCCAATTGGCGTTTGCCGGAATCCAATATCCGATTTGACGCTAATTTGGATATAAGTAATTGGCAAATAAAAGATTGTGCGGTTGAATATGCTTTCAAAAAATCGGAAGAAATAGCTCTTGTGGGTGGTAAGCCTTGGAACAGTTTGGTCGAAAGACCGATTCCTCAATGGAAAGATTTTAGCATAAAAACAGCAGAAACAAAACGGATAGCGGAAACGGATTCTACTTACACTATTGCGGCATATTTGCCCTATAATATGCAAATGACGCCGGTTATCGAAGCCTTCGATCCGGTTGGCGGGCAACTTGTTTCAATTGAAACAGACCATACTTTTGCCGGAGGCGATACTAATTTGAGAGCTGAATACATAACCCGGAAAGGTGTTCAGGAATACGAATCCTTAGGTTGGCTTAACGGTCAGAAAATTATTTTGCGGGCGTCGAAAAGTGTTGATATTCGTTCCGTAAAATACAGGGAAACAGGTTACGACACAGAACAAACAGGACGCTTTCATTGCGATGATGATTTTTTTGTGCGTTTTTGGGAAAAAGGATTGCGTACCCTTTATGTAAATATGCGCGACACTTATTTCGATTGTCCTGACCGCGAAAGAGCGCAATGGTGGGGCGATGTCGTTGTTTTGATGGGCGAAAGTTTTTATACTTTTTCGCCTTCCACCCATTTGTTGATGAAAAAAGCCATTCGCGAATTGGTTGATTGGCAACGCGCAGACAGTACTTTGTTTTCGCCAGTTCCGGCAGGCAATTACAGCGACGAACTTCCCGCCCAAATGTTGGCAAGCGTAGGATATTACGGCTTTTGGAATTATTACATGAATACAGGCGACATCGAAACGCTTAAATATGTTTATCCCGGCGTGAAAAAATATTTGGATATTTGGAAATTGGACAATACCGGACTTACCGAGTACCGTACAGGAGGTTGGGCATGGGGAGATTGGGGCTATGATATAGACCAAAGGCTTTTGCTTGCCGGTTGGCATTATTTAGCGCTTAAAGGCGTGGCGGAAATGGCTAAGGTTCTGGGATATCAGCAAGATATGGAGGCATATTATAAAACAATGGAACAAATAAAGGTGGCATTTAACGCGAACTGGAACGGCTTGGAATACAGGTATCCAGACCATGCGGGTAAAACCGATGACAGAGTTCACGCATTGGCGGTTTTATCAGGCATTGCCGGCAAGGAAAAGTACGACCGTATTTTTGAAGTTTTTAAAACACAATGGAACGCAAGTCCGTATATGGAAAAATATGTAATGGAAGCTTTGTTCGCAATGAACAAAGGGGAATATGCTTTACAGCGGACAAAAGAGCGTTTTTCACCTATGGTAAACAACCGTGAACACACAACGCTTTTTGAAGGTTGGGATATTGGAAACAAGGATTTTGGCGGCGGAACGACTAATCATGCGTGGAGCGGCGGGGCTTTAACTGTTATAGGGCAATATGTTTGCGGCATTTACCCGCTTGAAGCGGGTTATAAGACATTCAAAATAGCGCCCAATCCGGTGTTTAAAGAAACGTCTATTACGGTTCCATCCGTAGCGGGAGATATTTCGTTGGAATTTAAAAAGTCGGATAAGGAATTTCTTTTAAATATTTCTGTTCCTGAAAACACAAATGCGGTAGTAGAGTTACCAAAAATGGATTTCAAAGAAATACTTGTAAATGGCAAGAAATTTAAAAACGCATTGCAGTTTCCGGCTGGAAATTACAGCATTAAATGTATTGTTGATAATAAAATAGTTTATAAATAATCAAAAAAATATAATCATGAATAAAAAAAGCACAGCACTATGGCTAACCGCACTTTCCGTATTGTTCGGATATTGTACACTGTATGGACAGGCTAATACAAACATTCCCAATAAATATGTTAAAGAAAACACTTTTACCGGCAGGCAACCGGATACTACCCGCCCTCCTGCTTTCGACGAAATTAAATCGCTCTTGCCCATACCTGCTTGGGACGCTCAACCCGAAGTGATTGAAAGTTACTGGCGCATGTGGGAACTTCAATTTGCACATTTGCATCAGGTTACACCGCAAAACCGGTTTATATCTCCTTATCTTGAACCGCCTTTTAACGGAAATATTTACATGTGGGATGCCTGTTTTATGACTATGTTTGGTCGTTATGGACACCGCGCTTTCAACTTTCAGGCGTCATTGGATAATTTTTATTGCAATCAGCATGAAGATGGTTATATCTGCCGTTCGATTTCTATGACAGATGGAAGTGACCATATCAAAGACAAATTCGACCCTTCGAGTACAGGTCCGAATCTGATGCCATGGTCGGAATGGGATTGTTTTGTGAATTTTAATGATACAAACCGGTTGAAAGAAGTTTTTCCGCCATTACTCGCTTATTACCGATGGTACAGAACAAACCGGACTTGGCAGGACGGCTCTTATTTTTCGAGCGGTTGGGGAAGCGGAATGGATAATCAGCCGCGACTTCCGAAAGGAGAAGAATTTGACCCGCGCTTCAGTACCGGATTCTTATCGTGGATAGACATTACATTGCAACAAATATTTGTCGGTAAAATAATGCTCCAAGTAGCAGACGTACTGGACAGGAAAAAAGAGGTACACGATATTGAAACCGAAATAAGAAAACTGAGCGCTTATGTCCAACTGTATATGTGGGACGATGAATCGGCTTTCTATTACGACCGCTACAGGGACGGAACATTGAATTACGTTAAAAGTATCGCCGCATTTTGGAGTTTGCTGGCTGGAGTTGTTACACCCGAAAATGCCGGCAAATTTATTGCACATCTCGATAATCCCGAAGAATTTAAGAGGGTACACCGCGTTCCGACTTTGTCGGCAGACCATCCCGAATATAACCCTGACCATGGATATTGGAACGGACCTGTATGGGCGCCGACCAATTATATGGTGTTGAAAGGACTTACAAAGTACGGAAAAGATTCATTGGCACACGAAATAGCTGTAAATCATGTGCTTAACGTGGCGAAAGTGTTTGCGCAAACAGGAACTTTCTGGGAAAATTACACCACAGATCATATCGGTGGAACTGCCATGAAAAATTTCTTGGATTGGAATGGGCTGATTCCTATCAACAATTTGTTTGAATATATTTTTGGTATCAGGCCCAATGTGCCGGATAACACGCTCTTGATAGATGTTCGTCTGACCGACGAATATGGAATTAAACAATATCCTTTCGGGAAAAACGGACTGTTGGATATTCAGTGCGGCAAACGCTCGAAAATTACCGACAAACCGACCGTTACCGTGCAATCGAATGTGCCGTTAAAACTTATTGTAAAATGGCAAAGCGGCGAACTGGTTAAAGAAATTAAGCCGGGAAAAGTAAAAATATAAAATGAACTAATCTTATAATCAATGAAGAAAAAGTTTTTGACATTCATTTTCAGCGTATTTTTTATTCCGATCGCCTATTCGCAATCGGCTACAATCCGCATATCGACTAATGGAACGGATTTAATATTAAAAACAGCTCCAAGCGGACAATTATGCCAGTCTTATTTGGGCGAAAAACTGAATGCAGTTACGGATTTAAACCAACTTTCCGATAATTATGTGGAAAAATACGGTGAAAGAAAATGGGATATTTATCCGGCCTCGGGCTGGCAGGATAGTTTTGAGCCGGCTTTTGCCATTCGGCACAACGACGGAAATCTGACAACCGTATTCCGCTATGCTTCGCACGAAGTAAAAAAGATAGACAATAATGTAACTCAAACGGTTATCAATCTGCTGGATGATGTTTACCCGGTGGAAGTAAAACTATTTTACCAAACATTCGCCAAAGAAAATATAATAAAAACATGGACAGAAATTAAGCATCAGGAAAAGAAACCTGTAACAATCAGCCGCTACGCTTCTTCCATGCTTTATTTTGAAAGCAACAAATATTTCCTGACTCAATTCAGCGGCAATTGGAGCGGCGAAGCTAAAATAAGTACGCAGGAATTATTGTTTGGAAAGAAAGTGATTGACAGCAAATTGGGAACCCGCGCCGCTATTCAGGCTCAGCCGTTTTTCCAAATTGGTTTTGATCAACCGGCATCGTTGAATCAAGGCAGCATTGTGATGGGAACAATTGGTTGGACAGGCAATTTTCAATTTACTTTTGAAGTCGATAATCTTGGCGCATTACGCATTATTTCAGGGATTAACCCTTATGCGTCCGATTACGAACTGAAACCGGACGAAGTGTTTCTGACGCCGGAATTTATTTTCACATTAAGCAACAACGGAACAGATTCAGCTTCGCGAAATTTTCACGCTTGGGCGCGTAACTATCAGTTGAAAGATGGGAAAAGCGACAGGTGGACGCTGCTCAATAATTGGGAAGCTACGTTTTTCGATTTCGACGAGAAAAAATTGGAAGAATTGATGCAGGATGCCAAATTTCTGGGCGCGGATATGTTTTTGCTGGATGCCGGTTGGTTTGGCAATAAATATCCGCAAATAAATGATAATCAGGGTTTAGGCGATTGGGAGGTTTATCACGATAGATTGCCCAACGGAGTCCCTCATTTGGTAAAGACAGCTAAGGAAAACGGATTGAAATTTGGTATTTGGATTGAACCTGAAATGGTAAATCCCCGAAGCGAATTGTTTGAAAAACACCCCGATTGGGCAATGACTATTCCGAATCGCGAAACCTATTACGAAAGAAATCAATTGGTATTGGATATGACAAATCCGCAAGTGCAACAATTTGTTTTTGAGGTAGTTGACAATTTGATGAAAGAAAATCCGGATTTGGCTTATTTTAAGTGGGATTGCAACAGTCCGATGACTAATATTTATTCCAATTATCTGAAAGACAAACAAAACAATTTGTATATTGACTACGTCAGAGCTTTGTACAAAGTTCTTGACCGCATAAAAGAGAAATATCCCCATTTGCAGATGATGCTTTGCGCCAGCGGAGGCGGGAGATGCGATTTTGAAGCCTTGAAATATTTTACCGAATTTTGGACAAGCGACAATACCAATCCTGTTGACCGCCTGTATATTCAATGGGGTTTTTCGCAGATTATGCCGGTAAAAGCTATGGCGGCACACGTAACCGCCCAAAACTCGCTGGCAAGCATTAAATTCAGGGCAGATGTGGCAATGATGTGTAAGTTCGGTTTCGATATTGATTTAAACCATTTGACGGAAAATGAACGGCTTTTTTGCAAACAATCCATAGTTAATTACAACAGGTTCAAACGCACGGTATTGGATGGCGATATGTATCACTTGGTTTCGCCTTACGACGGAAATCATGTTTCGGTAATGTATGTCGATGAAGCAAAAGACAAAGCCGTCTTTTTTGCCTACGACATTTTCCCTGTAAGGAACGAAAAACTTTTACCGGTGAAATTGCAGGGCTTAGATCCTGCCGGTCAATACAA
>JAITAH010000067.1 GCA_031284225.1 Dysgonamonadaceae bacterium
AAAGCCGGCATTGTGGATTTGTACATCATGGGCGTCTTGCCCGAATATCAGAACAAAGGGGTGAACGCGATTGTTTTCTACGATTTAATTCCGATTTTCAATAAAGCCGGCGTCCGGTATGCAGAAAGCAACCCCGAATTGGAAATCAACCGGAAAATGCAATCGCAATGGGAAGATTTCGACGCAAAACACGTCCGTACCCGCCGCGCTTTTATTAAACATTTATAAATGGAACCACAGGTAAAATACGACGACGAGAATATTAAAACCCTCGAATGGTGGGAACACATCCGCCTTCGACCGGGTATGTACATCGGAAAATTAGGCGATGGCAGTTATGCCGACGACGGCATCTATGTTCTTCTGAAAGAAGTGATTGACAACTCTATCGACGAACACATGATGAACTTCGGTAAAAATATCGACATTACCATCGACAACGGCGTTATAACTGTTCGCGATTACGGCCGGGGCATCCCCCTGAAAAGCGTAGTGGACGCCTCTTCCAAAATGAATACCGGCGGGAAATACGATTCGGAAGCATTTAAAAAATCTGTCGGGATGAACGGCGTCGGGATTAAGGCCGTCAACGCCCTTTCGTCGTACATGCTTGTACAGAGTTTCCGCGACGGCGAAACCAAAGCCGTGGAATATCGCTGCGCCAAAATCGTGGAAAATCCCGAAATCACGAGCAGCCGGGAACCGAACGGAACCCTTATCCGGTTTATTCCGGACGAAAAGATCTTCGAGAATTATCATTTCCAAGACGCTTTTGTGGAAACAATGCTGAAGAATTATGTTTTCCTTAATTCAGGATTGATCATCAACTACAACGAGAAAAAGTTTTTTTCCAAAAATGGTTTGGAAGATTTACTGAATGAAAATATGACTTCGGAAGCGCTCTACCCCATCATCCACTTGCGGGGAAATGATATCGAGGTAGCTATCACACACTCCGACCAGTACGGCGAAGAATACTATTCTTTTGTCAACGGGCAATTTACTACGCAGGGCGGCACCCATTTATCGGCTTTTAAGGAAACCATTTCGCGCGTCATCAAGGAATATTACAATAAGAATTTCGAGTACCCGGACATCCGCATGGGCATTACGGCGGCTATCGCCATCAAAGTGCAGGAACCGGTATTCGAATCGCAAACCAAAACCAAGTTAGGCTCCAAAGACATCGCGCCGGAAGGGCCTACTGTGGCCAAATTCATCGGCGATTTTATCAAAAAGGAACTGGATAATTTCCTGCATAAAAATCAGGGAGTTTCGGACATCTTGCTCAAAAAGATTACCGACTCCGAAAAAGAACGGAAAGCCATTGCCGGCGTTACCAAATTAGCCAGAGAACGGGCGAAAAAAGCCAATCTGCACAATAAAAAGTTACG
Organism: Dysgonamonadaceae bacterium; assembly: GCA_031284225.1. Next base: position 1,395 of record JAITAH010000067.1, read on the forward strand.
CGATTGCCGGCTGCATTATACCGACAGCAAGGGCGACAATCTGGATGCCACCTGTATCTTTATTACGGAAGGCGATTCGGCCAGCGGTTCGATTACCCAAAGCCGCGACCCGAATTATCAGGCCGTATTCAGCCTGCGAGGCAAACCTTTGAATACTTTCGGGTTGACGAAAAAAATCGTTTACGAAAACGAAGAGTTTAATCTCCTGCAAGCCGCGCTGAATATCGAAGAAAGCTTGGAAAGCTTGCGTTACAACAAAGTAATTATCGCCACCGACGCCGATGTGGATGGTATGCACATCCGCCTGCTGATTATCACGTTTTTCCTGCAGTTTTTCCCCGATCTGATCCGGAACAACCATGTATTCATCCTGCAAACGCCGCTTTTCCGCGTACGCAACAAAAAGGAAACCATTTACTGCTATTCGGAAGAAGAACGCCTGAAAGCCATCGAAAAACTCGGCCCGAATCCGGAAATCACCCGATTCAAAGGATTGGGCGAAATATCGCCGGAGGAATTTAAATATTTCATAGGCAAGGATATCCGCTTAGACGTTGTGAGCATGAAAAAATCGGACGCCGTAAAGGAAATGTTGGAATTCTACATGGGTAAAAACACGATGGAACGGCAAAATTTTATTATTAATAATTTGGTGATTGACGAAGATCTATGAAAAAAATCGCCCTCTTTCCCGGCACTTTCGATCCGTTCACAATCGGACATTTATCGCTGATTGAACGGGGATTGCAATTGGTGGATGAAATCATTATCGCCATCGGGATTAACCCGAACAAGAAAACTTTCTATTCTCTGGATCAACGGATGGAAACCATTTCCCAGCTTTTTCAGAACAACCCGCGCGTATCGATAAAGCCGTACGACAGCCTTACGACGGATTTTGCCAAGGAAATGGGCGCTCGATTCATTTTACGCGGCATCCGTTCCGTAAACGACTTTGAATACGAAAAAAACATCGCCGACGTTAACCGCCAACTATCCGGTATCGAAACCTTCGTTTTGTTTACCGAACCGGAACACACGCACATCAGTTCTTCCATCGTACGCGAATTGCTGTCGTACGGAAAAGACGTTTCGGCTTTTGTACCAGTACATGAACATAAAAAATAAAATAATGAAAAACGTATTTCTTTCGATTCTTTTATTCATCGGTTTAGGCTCGTGTTCTTACGGACAGGGGACTGCCGCATGGAACATCGGCGGCGACCCGGCTGCCCGGAAATTAAGCATGACCTTGTCGGCCATCGAAAATTATTATGTGGACACCATCAACAAAAATAAAATGGCCGACGAGGCGATTGTCTTCTTGTTGCAAAAATTAGATCCTCATTCCGGCTACCTCACTCCCGAAGAAGTCAAAGAAATGAACGAACCTTTGCAGGGCAATTTCGACGGCATCGGCATCCAGTTCAATATGTTGACCGATACGCTGTATGTGGTGCAAGTCATTTCCGGCGGCCCTTCCGAAAAAGTAGGATTGATGGCCGGCGATCGCATCCTGATGGTCAACGATACGCTGATAGCCGGCGTAGGAATGAAAAATACCGATATCATGTCGCGCCTGCGCGGGCCGAAAGGCACCACCGTTCACATCCAAGTTAAACGGGGAAGCGAATTGATTCCCTTCACCATTGTACGGGGTAAAATTCCCATGTACAGCTTAGACGCTTCGTATATGCTGGATAAAGAAACCGGCTACATCGCCCTCAACCGTTTTGCGGAAACTACTTACGGCGAATTTACAAAAGCGCTTCACGAATTACAAGGCAAGGGAATGAAAAACCTTATTCTGGATTTACAGACCAATGGGGGCGGCTATCTCAATTCGGCCATCCAAATTGCCAATGAATTTCTGAAACGGGGCAACCTGATTGTTTATACCGAAGGGATTCATCAAAAACGGGAAGACGCCTACGCCTCGATGAAAGGCTCGTTTGAAGACGGTAAACTCATTGTATTAATCAACGAATCGTCCGCCTCGGCCAGCGAAATCGTAACCGGCGCCCTGCAAGATTGGGACCGGGCGGTAATCGTCGGACGGCGCTCCTTCGGAAAAGGATTGGTGCAACGTCCTTTGCCGCTACCGGACGGCTCGATGCTGAAACTGACAACTGCACGTTATTATACGCCCGCCGGACGCTCGATCCAAAAACCCTACGAACAGGGAAACAGCGACGCTTACAATATGGACCTGATCAACCGCTACAACCGGGGCGAAATGGGCAGCGCCGACAGTATTCACTTCCCCGATTCGCTGAAATACCGGACGCTGGTCAACAAACGAATCGTTTATGGCGGCGGCGGTATCATGCCCGACTATTTCGTGCCGCTCGATACCACCTACGCCACCGACATTCACCGGGCGCTGGTGGCTTCCGGAACGCTCAATAAATATGTCATGAGTTACATTGACAATAACCGGGCGGCGTTGAAAGCCCGCTATCCCGATTTCAATACTTTTAAATCGAATTTCACTGTCAACAGCGAAATGCTGAAAGGTTTATTGCGCCTGTATGATTCCGACAGCAAAAACGCCAAAACCAACCGGACGGAGGAAGATCTGTTCCTGCCGGAAGACATTCTGGTGATCGACCGGAAGAATCTGGACGATTTTCAGAAATCGGCGCCGCTGATCCAATTGCAGATAAAGGCGTTAATCGTCCGCGATTTGTGGGACATGAACGAATACTACCAAATCATCAATCAAGAAAACAGTGTGCTGAAAAAAGCCATAGAAATTATCAACGATACGAAACAATATCATAAATTGCTCGGAAAATAAACCATGATGAAGCTGAAATTTCTGAAAACCATTGACTGGTATATTATCAGGAAATTCATCGGGACGTATGTTTTCGCCATGTTGCTGATTCTCGCCATTTCGGTGATGTTCGATTTCAATGAGCGGTTGGACAAGTTTATCCGGAATGGCGCTCCCACTCATGCCATTATTTTCGATTATTACCTCAACTTTATTCCTTATTTTGCGAACCTGTTCAGTCCGCTCTTTGTGTTTATTGCAGTTATTTTCTTCACGTCCCGGTTGGCCGACCATTCCGAAATTATTGCGATGCTGTCCGGAGGCATCAGTTTCAACCGGTTGATGCGCCCTTACATCCTGTCGGCAGCGCTGATTGCCGCAATGACTTTTGTGCTAAGCAGTTTTATTATTCCGCCGGCCAACCTCATCCGCAATAATTTTCATGACAAATACATACGATCCATTAAGACAACCTATTCCAGCAACATCCAATTGGAAGTGGAGCCGGGGATTATCGCCTATTTCGACCGGTTCGATTCCAACTCTTCCACCGGTTACCGGTTCTCGCTGGAGCGGTTTGAAAACAAGGAGCTGAAATCCCGGATGACGGCGCAGCAAATCGTTTGGGATTCTGCTTATCATTGGACCGTAAAGAATTATATGATACGCAATTTTGTCGGCATGAAGGAAGAAATCACTAACGGAGAACAGATCGATACTACATTGACCATCATCCCCGCCGATTTCATGATATCGCGCTTCGATTTTGAACAAATGACCACGCCACAACTCAAAACCTACATCGACCGCCAGAAAAAACGGGGCATCGGAAATATTCAGGAATTTGAAATAGAATATCACAAACGCTACGCAATGGTGCTGGCCGCTTTCATACTGACGATTATCGGCGCTTCGATTTCCTCTCACAAAGTAAAAGGCGGCATGGGTTTGCACATCGGCATCGGTCTGCTGCTCAGTTTCTCGTACATTTTGTTCATGCAAGTATCCTCTTCGTTCGCCAAATCCGGCCTGATGAGTCCCTTCATTGCCGTATGGACCCCCAATATCACCTATACGCTGATTGCCGCTTACCTGTACAAAAAGGCCCCGCGATAAATTTTTTATCAAAAATTTGCATAATCAATAAATATTCGTTTACTTTGCGCAATCATTCATTGTATATGTCTAATCTTTTTAAATAGTAATTGCCTATCGCATAACACATACGCTTAAACCTAAGTGATACGAGAATGGCTTATTTACAACAAATGACCGATGAAGAATTGGTTACAGCTTATGCAGAGGGCAATAATACGGCTTTTGATATTCTTTTAAACAGACACAAAAGTTCGGTTTATTCTTATATTTATTTTATCGTACGCAGCCGGGAAATGACGGAAGATATTTTTCAGGAAACATTTATGAAGGCGATTGTAACCATCAAACAGGGACGTTACACCGAAAATGGAAAGTTCCGGGCATGGATCAACCGCATCGCTCACAACTTGATTATCGACAATTACCGGCAGGAAAAGAACGAGCAAACGATTTCCAACGACGAGTGCGAAGTCGATTTGCTGAACAACGCCAAACTGTCCGATGGAACCATCGAAGACCAACTCGTGAAAGAACAGATCTTATCGGACGTTAAAAAACTCATCAACTACCTGCCCGACAACCAACGGGAAGTGCTGATGTTGCGCTATTATCAAGATCTGAGTTTCAAAGAAATATCCGATATGACGGGCGTCAGTATCAACACCGCGCTGGGACGGATGCGCTATGCCATCCTGAATATGCGCAAGATGGCCGAAGAAAAAAACATGATTTTGACAACCGATTAAGTTTTTTTATTCCTTTCGTGCAATATATCCCGAAGAGTTGCGTTTTTATACATAGAATCTCTTAAATAAGTATTGCCTATGTATCAAAAGTTTACACCTGATGACACGGATGAATATTGTCATGTAATGGAAAAAGGAAATCGTATGCGGCATCTGAATCCGCAAAAAGAAACGCTGGCGCTGATTATGCAATTTGCCTGCGCCTATCATGTAGAAAAGAAATTGCCCGCCCGGCTGTCGGAAATAATTTTAAATTGATCCATGATTCTTGCTCCTTCTTTACTTTCGGCCGATTTCCTGCATCTGGAAAAGGAAATCGAAATGCTGAATACAAGCGAAGCCGACTGGTTGCATTTGGATGTGATGGATGGCGTTTTCGTTCCGAATATTTCCATTGGCTTTCCGGTGATCAAAGCGTTGGCAAAAATAGCGGCGAAACCGCTGGATACGCATCTGATGCTCGTTCATCCCGAAAAGTTCATTACACAGTTTCGTGATGTGGGCGTACAAAGCTTGAGCGTACATTACGAAGCCTGCACCCATCTTCACCGCACCCTCGTACAAATCCGGGAAGCGGGTATGAAAGCCGGAATCGTGCTGAATCCGCATACGCCCGTCGAACTCTTAACAGACTGCATCGAAGACGCAGATATTGTACTGATTATGTCTGTAGATCCGGGGTTCGGAGGACAGCAGTTTATCCCCCAATCTTACGAAAAAGTCCGCCGTTTACGGACAATGATTGACAAACGCGATCTGCCTGCCTTGATCGAAGTCGATGGCGGAATGAATGTCGAACGCGGGAAAGCCATGGTAGAAGCCGGCGCAGATATTATTGTCGCCGGAAATTCGATTTTTAATGCAACAAATCCTTTGGAAATGATTCGATTAATGAAAAAGATATAATTAGCGGACTTGCTCCGCCCTTTCCCATTCATTCTGAACGCTTAACTCCATGTTGCACCAAATCCCCTTTTTCCGTTTACTCCTGTTTTTCATCGCCGGCATTATCGCTCAATGGCACAGGGATTTTTCAATGCCCGTTATTGGAATTTTGAGTGGCGTCGCTCTTTTATGCTTCATTCTTTCATTCACGCCCCCACTGAAACGCCGGTATCCGTTTCGCTTTCTATTCGGCGTAGGATTGGCCTGTTGCTTATTTTCCGCTGCCGTTGTTATCACAAAAACGATTCAAAAACAGGCGGAATGGGAGTTGCCGGCAAAAAGTTACTGGTATCAGGCGATCATCATCGACGAGCCGGTCAACAAGCCTAAAACCCGAATGTGCAAAATCCGCATCACGGCCGCAGAAAAAGCCGTTCAGGCTATTGTCGCCGGGAAAAAAGCTCATATTTATTTGCCGAAAGACAGTCTGTCCCAAACGCTGACGGCCGGCAAGGGACTGCTGTTTTACGGGCAACTGGAACCTGCCCCACCCTACTTGAAAAAACGATCGGTGGCCGCTACCGGCTTTATCCGGAAAAATCATTGGAACGTGCAACCGGATTCCGTTTCCAGATTTTCTATCCGATTGAAAGCCTTATCCGTCCGCCGGATACTGTTGCACCGTTTACAGTCGATGATTCCCGATCCGGACGCCTGTTCCATTGCCTCCGCTCTGATGTTCGGCTACCGCAACGAAGTGGACGACGCCTTGATGCAAGCTTTCCGGAACATCGGCGCCGCTCATATTTTAGCCATTAGCGGAACGCATTTCGCCATTCTCTTTGGGATGCTCTACTTCTTATTGTCTTTGATTATCAGCAATTCCCGAAACGGACGACGATTAAAACAAGGCCTTTTGCTGCCGCTGGCCTGGATTTTTGCTTTTCTGACCGGGTTTTCACCCTCCGTTGTACGAGCAACGCTGATGCTGACCGTTTGGGGAATAGGCGAAATACTCGGACGGCGCGCATTTACCATTAACACCGTAGCGGTAACGGCGTTTTTCATGTTAGTATTTTATCCGTTGTACCTATTCGACGTCGGGTTTCAACTGAGTTTCATGGCCGTGATTTCCATTCTTCTTTTAAATCCGTATTTAATGGCGCTGTACGAAAGCAGGAATCCGGCTTTGCGTTATCTTTGGGGACTGATTTGCGTTTCGATTTCGGCGCAGGCAGGCGTTTTGCCGCTCTCGGCGTATTATTTCCACCAATTTCCCCTCCTTTTTTTATTGACGAATATCTGTGTGTTGCCGTTAGCTTCCCTGCTACTTTTTTTGATTCCTGTTTCCCTGTTGTTACATTCCCTGTTCGGCAGCATCGAGTGGTTATTGTATCCGTTGAATCGGTCGCTGCATTTTTTTATTTCCACAGTTCAAAGTCTGGATCGTTTTTCGTACAGCACGATCGACAATCTCTATCTGAACGAATGGAGTACGGCCGCCCTCTTTGCGGCAATCGTTTTATTCATTTTGCTGTGGATAAAAAAACGAGGGTTTTATCTCTGCTTACTATTGATATTAATCGCTTTTTGGGTGGTGTATTCGTTGATTTAAGGAGGTTGAAATCAACATCAAACCCCACTCAAAAACCATCCTTAAACCGGCAGGAAAACCGAAACTCAGGGCATTATCTGGCGACGTGGGAAAGGAGTTGGCAGTCTGCTCGTATTTAGTCCAATAATCACCCGTAGAAGGTGGCGCGGTTTATAATACTTTTTCCTGTTTTCATATTATACACAATTTATTTTTTAATTTCTAAGTAATTAATATTCATTCGGTTTATTACCAGTTCACGAAAATCTCGCCCCCTTCGGCATTGCCCGATGCATCGCCGAAAATATATGTATTACCGCCATTGGTATCCCACGTTTCGATTTGTGCTTTAACAGGGCCAACCGATGTCGGAACGGCGACGCGGGATTCCATTTCTACCCTGTAAACTTCCACGCCGGGCGGTACGTAAATTGCTTGTTTGTTCATTGTATTTGCTGTTTTAATGTTGATAATTGTGTTGTTTGTTATTGTGTTGTTATTTGTTGATATTGTGTTGATATTATTCGATTCGTTTTAACATGCCCAAGGCGCAGAGTGCGCTTCGCGCACGGTACCAAAAAATTTCCCGCCCCAAATTTCTTTCGTGAAGAAATCCGAAGCGGAAAAAATCCTGCGCGTTTATATTTATCAACGGCTTAATCGCCGCCATCAATCGCAAACAATTGAATACGAAGTTGTTTATAAAATACTACTCTACTCTCTTTATTTTTTTCGAGATAACTACCAAATAATTATGGTTAAACTTTATTAAATTTCTCATTTTTTTGTGTCGTTTTTTGCCGGAATATTGTGTGTCGTTGTAAGTAAATCATCAACTTTTAACGATTTACAGCGACAAAATAAACGGTTTTTTTGAATTGTGCAAGGATTTAGGTATTTTTTTACGACCGCGGTAAATACATACGATCCGACGTCGCGCTCGGTGCGAGGAATTTTTATGTGGCTTTTTTTACGTCGAACTCAGATTTTTAATTTCTTTTCTGATTTCTTCAATTACTTCTTTATTGGCGATTTCTCCGTCCAAACTGAAAATGACGAAAACCTTCCCGCCGAATTTTTCTTCAAAATCGGCAAAACTGGCTTTCATTCTTTCGGTAGCGGAATAGTTGCCGAAATTGGCTTTTGCCGTAACGGGTTTTATTTGAATGCCAATGGCTTTGTCGCCGATTTTGGCAACGTAGTCAATGTCGCCTGCATG
>JAITAH010000073.1 GCA_031284225.1 Dysgonamonadaceae bacterium
TGGCCATGATCGGCAATCCGGATATCCTTGGTAAGGCATTTCAAGGAATCCGGTTTGAGAATGGGAATGCTCAACGTTTGCAAACCATTGGCCGAGGCGATGATGCAACGATTGCGATAGGTTTGTTTCACATAATTATCGGCAGTTTCGATGATCGGCTGTCCGGCATTTGCCAGCGCCCGGTAGTATTCCACCGGAGCCAGGTAAGCGGTGGATAACAGTACGGTCATACGAAGCGATTGTTCATTTAGCCAGACGGAAAAGCCGGTTCCAGCGGATTTTTCCGTCGAACCAGCCGCGGTCTTTATCGATCGACATCCAGATTATCAAGGGAGTACCTACGATATGATCTTCCGGAACAAATCCCCAGTAGCGCGAATCCAGCGAATTATGCCGGTTATCGCCCATCATGAAATAATAATCATATTTAAATGTATAACTGTTGGCCGGAATCCCGTTAATATAAATATGATCGCCGCTTTGATGTAAAGTATTGCCTTCGTAATTGCTGATGCAACGGGCATACAGCGCCAGATTAAGTTCGTTCAAAACAATAGTTTCCCCTTTTTTAGGAATCCATAGCGGGCCGAAATCGTCGCGCGTCCAACCGGTTTGGTAGCCGTAAGGATAGGTCGTTCCTCCGAAAGCGTCCGACTGTATCCGGATAGATTTTGCCCAACCGCTCCGTTGCAGGAAATGGTATGCGTCTTGAGTTAATGGCAACAGGTAAACCGGATTGTAATTTCCTGATTCATTGGGAGGTATTCCGACAAATTCAAAAACCGCCTGGTATTCCGACTGCCGGTTGTAGAGCGTTTGGTCGTTCTCGCTGACTCCCAATCTGCGAAATTGTTTTTTAGTCAGCAAATTGCCGTTGGTTTCGACAAAATAATTGAATTGCGCATTTTTAGGAAGCGGCGATACCGTTCCGTTAATATATAATTGATTATTGACGATTTGCAGCGTATCGCCCGGTAATCCGACGCAGCGTTTTACGTAATTTTCCCGCCTGTCCACCGGCCGAGCCACAATTTTCCCGAAAGTACGGGTATCCTTGTTCACCCGTTCCCAGCCTAAAAGGTTCGTCAGTTCGTAATAATCGCGATCCTGCATATTCAAGGCGACCGTATCGCCTGCCGGAAAATTGAAGACCACAATATCGTCCCGTTGTATGGTTTTATAGCCTTTCAGGCGTTTGTAATCCCAATAGGGCCAATTAGAATACGATTTAGTATTGAGAACAGGTATTGTATGGTGCGTCAGCGGGAATGCTAAAGGCGTATTTGGCACTCGCGGACCGTAACTCACTTTGTTTACCAGCAGATAATCGCCGACCAGCAACGTTTTTTCCAACGAAGAAGTGGGTATTTTATACATCTGAAAAACAAAAATATTGATGATATAAACCAGTACCAGCGCGAAAATAATGGCGTCTGCCCAATCGGCCACGGTTCTCAGAAATCTGTTTTTGGAATGTTTCCACGCATCCCAGGGAATGATTTTTGAAATATAAACATCGAAAATTACCGCTAATCCGAATAACAGCCAGTAGTTGTTATCCCAAATAGTAAACAATAAATAAAGGATAGAAACAATGGCAAATTTGATCCATTGCGAGCGGGAAGCCGATGCAATACGTTCTCTGACGTTGCGGTGAGCATTTTCTGTCGGTACGGAATTCATAACGGATGTATATTATAATTTTAATAAATCGTTCATGGTAAAGAAACCGGTTTTGCCGTGGATAAATTCGGCGGCCAGCACGGCTCCCAACGCAAAACCCCGGCGATTTTTGGCTTCGTGCCGGATGCAGATTCTATCGGCTTCCGATTCGTAAATCACTTCGTGAACGCCGGGCGCTTCGCCTTGCCGTTTCGATTCGATAACCAGATTATCGCGGTTTTTCCGGTCGATAAGAGTTGCAATATCTTCGGCCAAAGAGACTGCAGTTCCGCTGGGAGCGTCTAATTTGTGAATGTGGTGAATTTCTTCCATCCGGACGTCGTATTCCGGAAATCGGTTCATCAATTGCGCCAGGCGCCGGTTGAGGGCAAAAAAGAGATTAACCCCCAGGCTGTAATTAGATGCGTAGAAAAACGTTTGTTGTTGCCGGCGGCAGGTTTGTTGGACGTCGTCCAGATGTTCCAGCCAGCCCGTAGTGCCGGCCACCACCGGTATATGCCGTTCAAAACATTTTTGATAATTGGCGAAAGCCGATTCGGGACGAGTAAATTCGATGGCTACATCGGTAGATGATAAAAAAGCCGGAGCATCGAAATCCGCCTGATTGTTCACATCAATTTTCAGTACAATTTCGTGTCCGCGCTCCAAAGCCGCCTTTTCAATTTCCCGGCCCATTTTTCCGTAACCAATTAATGTGATGTTCATATTTTTTAAAACGAGTATGCAAATATACGAAAAGTTTTTTTAAAATTCTCTGAAAAGAAATCTTGTATTCGCCGGTTACTTTCAATGGGTAACGATATAGAAGCGATTGGTCTTTAAAATAAAATCCCGTAATTTATTGAATAACAGGATTTATTATAAGATTCATGATGTTATTTGCGGAAAGAGAGGGAACGTTTATTCCTTTCTGACCGCCTGATATATAAGCTTTATCAATCTCTGAAATTAGACTGTCTCCGAATTTGAGTTGGTGGGGTTGCCGCGATTTTCATCGAATTTCATACTGATACAAAAGTGGCAATTTTTTTGTAGGAACACAAAAATTATTTCAGTTTATTTTTGCACCTGTATTTATACCAAGAGTATAGTTCTGAGAACAAAAATGATCATTTGAAAAGATACTCCCGCAGTTTTTCTACTCCGGCTCACCCTGTTCAAATGAAACAAAAAATCCCTTATCTTCTTTGGTAAATAGCTGATTTACTTTTTCTATCAGTTCTTTTCGTGTCACTTCATAATCTTCGTATGAAAACGGCACATCCGTCATTCCTTCAAACTGTCCTTGCAAAGCATCCCGCTGGTCGATGGGATTGGGTTGCAGGGATTCGAGTATCGGTTTGTCGCTTCCCAACTGCCTGTTCCAGCTTTCCAACACAGCAAAGGTGCGCAACTTGTCGCCGGTACGATACATTACGCCCCGGGATAAAGCTTTCAGCCATCCAGAATCCCTGTAACCTTTCAGCAATTGATCGGAATAACCATTTTCTTTCAACCATGCAGAAAAATAGAGCCCTCCGGGCTTAATTTTCTGCAAAAGCAGGTTGAGTTTATTTCTTTCATCTACACCCATACTATATTTCACTGAAATACAATGATAGTTTATTTTGGGATATTATTTTCAACTATATGTAACAAAAGACCGCTTAACAACTTTAGTTTATAGCCAAGAAGAATGTAAAGTTCAGTATTTTACTTTTAGATGAATTCATAAATAGTAAAAGAGGGAGCATCCTAACTTAATGGATAATCCCTCTTTTGTATAATACAATTAAGCGTACTGGATAAGTTTCCATGTAACAGCTTTTCCATCATAAGGAGGCATTGTATTACCCTTGGCAATTGGAGCTGTTGTAGTTGGATAGCCGACAACCTGCCATACGCCACTTTCAGGGCATTTCTGCCCTGTTGAAGCTGTAGTACCTATTGGACTCATAAGCGTTTGTTATTAGAACAATCTAAAATTATCCAGGAAAAATTACCCAGTCCTTTACTTGCTGGTGTAATAGGCGACCATTTCTTCATTGACATATTTTTATCTCCTATGGCAAGCATTACAGCAATAATAGCAACCGTCAACATTTGAATAGTATTCTTTTGCTTTTTTTACCGCATCTGCGCAATTGGAAAAATAACCCAACCCTATCAAGTTGCTTGAGTGAGGAAGATAACTGCAAGTACTTTTGTGTACTTCATGCTCGCCGGTTGGTTGAGCGTTTTTGTTTACATAATAATAGTCCATAATCTTCTCTGTTTTTAA
>JAITAH010000128.1 GCA_031284225.1 Dysgonamonadaceae bacterium
ATACCCAAGAAACATGACAATAATACCAATGGTAACCATCTTACCGTAGCCGAACCGGTCGGCCAATATACCGCCGATAAACGGCATAAAATAAACAAAAGCCAGAAATGTCGAATAAACATTGCCGGCCTGTTTAGCGTCGAAACCGAATTTCGCTTGCAAGAATAAAACAAAAATGGCAAGCATGGTATAATAGCCAAAACGCTCGCCCGTGTTTGAAAGGGCTAAGGCATATAAGCCTTTAGGTTGATTTTTAAACATAATTGTATAGTTTAATTACTAATTAAAATTTACATTTCACGCAAAATTAGCTGAAAAACACGAGTTTTCCAAACGCGAGGAATAAAAAAATCAACCGGCAGGGGCGCAGGGGAGTTAGGCAGTAGCCTGCTTGGTTTATTGTAGGAAATGTATGACAGCGGGCGGGCGTTGTTTTTTTACCGGCGCCCTTGCCTTCGGCAAGTCTAATATACATTAAATAATCCTGCGAGGATGCGCCAAAAGTAAAAAAACCGTCATTGCGAGGGCGTTTCGCCCGAAGCAATCCATTGATAATCAATAACCTGATTTGCTTCCTGCTTCGTTCCTCGCAGTTCGCAATGACGAGAAATCGACCTTTTTGAAACCTCTATTCTTGGAGGATACAACGGACCATCAAGGCAGTGCGATGATCTATGTGAGTATAAGGAACGTTCCCTTTGTAACCGTTGGTGAAGGATAATTGGTAACAATAACTGCCTTCGCTGCCAGAGCCACTCCAGTAGCTGCCGCGGGTACCCACAGAGGAGATCAAACCTTGATAACTCCTACGGTGCCCCGACGCAGGGAAGAAAACACTATTAGCGCCGGAGGAAGACCTGAAGCAACCCCCTGTAATACGAAATGTACCATCATTTTTATCTGAAGTCTGATCTCCAAAACTACTATTCATCTGCCAGTCTCCATTATTAAGAAACTCCACCACCACCGGCAAACGATAACCCCGCATAGTGGGGTCGGTCTTTCCCTGTGTCGCCGAGATGTACTGGCAAATATCCCCCCTGAAACTGTTCCACATCGCCACTGTATTCCAATTCGCATCAATCGCAGTATAATCATAGTAGTTGCTGTAAGGGAGGTCAGGATACTGCTTGTCTATATAAGGCCAAAAGGCTGTTGCTCCGTTTTCATTGCTGCCATTGGAGGTATCCCAGGTAAATGCCTCATGAGGGGAAGCGCTATTACCGGTATTATCGGTCGTCTTACTGGGTTTGCTTTTGACCCATGTGGGACTGCTACCCGAATTATAATAGGGTACATAAATACTGGTTGTATCTTTATGGTAGCCACCGGAGGGCGAAACGCCTATCAACGACCCGAACTTAAACGGAACCCCCTGGTACTGTTGCTCGGCTTCGTACAGGGACGGATCGGCAACGTAGGGCTTAAAGGTAAGCTTTTCGCCATCCCAGTAGATATTACTCGATGCAAACTTCTGGGATAGTTTCCATATTTTTACCCGTAATGTGTAACGGTTGCCGTATGTCAAGGATACTAAATCAGAAAACTTGACAGTTGTCTGAGAAACAGGTACCTGATAACCGTCCTCCAAGCTTATCGCGTTTGCAGGAATCGTAAGGGTCAATGGATCGTTCAGAGCGTACATCCGCTTAAAAACCTGTTTTGCACCGCTCTCACAATTTGAAGAATCGTATGTCCAGCTATCAAAAGCTACGGAGGTGCGCAACGAGGCATCGGAGATGTTACCGTCATAGGAGAATTGACCTCTGACGTATACCGGATCGATAGTAACAGGACTTGTTGTTGATATATCGGTTATCTTCACCGTCGTGCCGGTAAACTGGCGGACTCCTTCGATAATAATTTTGAGTTGTATTAATTTTTGTTCAAAAGTGATATCCAGCCAGTATTCATTGTTTGCATCTTTGGTCAGGGAACTACTCTTCCAAAACAGAAAATCGCTACTGTTATCTATATTCGTGTAGAAAGGGACTGTCTTGTTTATCTCATAACCATTAAAAGCGGGGATAGCCTCTGTGGTGTTGCACGACAGGGCGTAAAAGTTACAAGTGGCGTCGGCCGGGACATGAAGAACCGGAGCGTTGGAACCGACCACGCCATCCTCCATCGCCAGCAGTTTGCGGTTCGAAGCCTCCACCGCCATCAACCGGTAGGTGGTGCCGGCGGGAAGCGGCTGGGGAGTCGCTGCGCGCAACGGACGAGAGTCCCGTTCCAAACTTATTTCCAGCGACAGTCCGTTGTCTAAGGGAACGATTTGCGTTTCCGGCTCTTCGCCGCCCGAACGCAGCACTTCTTCCGAAGTCCCTTCGGACACACCCACAATATTAAATTTCACCGCTATCCGGCCGCCGTTGGCTGGGGCGTCCGGAACTTCTTTTTCACATGCGCCCAACAACAATGTCAGGCCCAAAAGGAGCAGTTGGCTCCCGTTAAATACTGTTTTTTTCATCGTAATTAAAAAGTAATGTACACATCTTTTGTCTGTCCGTCCGTTTCGGCGGGAATATCGGTGTAATCGTTATATTGCAGACCGTTCTCTATCACTCTCACTCGGGCGGTTTGGGCAATAAGCCCTTCCATTTCTATCCGGTGGATGGCTATCGCCGGGGGTAGATACTGTTTTTGTTTCATTTTTTTTATTTTTTTTATTATTATACTGAACACGCTTAGTTAATGATTAATTACTGCTTAAAGGATTATTGTGTCCGTTATTGCGAGGACAAAGTCCGAAACAATCCAGCGTATTTGTTCTTCCGGATTGCTTCGTCGCTACGCTCCTCACAATCTGAGCTTGCGAAAATCGGCCTAGCCCAATGACGATACCATAGCTTTGTATTACTCACTCCTTTCATCATTAATTAAACATTAAATATCAACTAATTAACCCATTAATCAACTAAGCGCTAATTGATCGCCAACAGTTGTTATGAGTTACGACTACGCGTTGTCGCGAGTCGCGACCAGATGTGGTCATCTATCACAACTACGCGTTATCGTGGGTTACGACAAGCTGTTATCGCCATACGCATCAACAGCTTGTCGCTTATGCAGGCAACAGCTCGGTTCTCATTGCAGACTCGAGACGTCTTTAAAACTCGCTTTTCCCAGTTGTTCGCGCAGTTCTTTCGAGGCCGTAAAATGAAGATGGACGCTTTTAATTTTATTGGGCGTCGCTTCTTCTTCCGTCAAAGACCCTTCGCTGCGGGACGTTAACCGGAAACTACCCAATTCCCCCAATTGTACCGTATGACCGTCCAGCAACAGGTTGGCGATCACTTTCAACAACTGATAGAGCGTCATCTCCGCTTCTTTCGGATTCAACGTCGTTTCGTCCGACAACTGTTTAGCTACTTGTTTTTCCTTTACTAATCCGATGCTTTTCAGCAAAGGATACCATAATTTCGGCGCCGACGGATTCGCCGGATTACTTTTCTGTACTTTTTTATATAATAATGCCATTTGTATAATTATTATTAGTTCAATAATAAATGTTTAATAATTTCGATATTGGAATTTCTCTCGACAGGATCGCCGGAGGAAATGCCGGCGAGCGAGCGTGGGGCATAAAAAAGTTCCGCTCCGCCTTTCTTCGGGGAAGAACTGCGGAGCGGAAGCGTTTCGGTAATATCGCGTTTATCGACGGCTTATTCGCCGCCGTCAATTGTAAACAATTGAAATTCAGGTAATTTATGGAATAAAACTCTCTCTCTCTCTCTCTCTATTATTTTCGAACAGACAGCCAAATGTTTTTCGTTAATTTTTATTAATTTTTTCATCATTTTTCTATGTTCTTCAACCTATTTTTTTCGCTTTGTTTGCGCTTGATGTACGGCCTTGTTTGCGCTTTTTGTAAAAATTTATTGTAAATTATTTTACTATAATTGACCTGCTATTAACTATTTATGCGGGCAAATGCACATACGTTTTTTTAATTGTACAAATTTTATGCCAAAATATTACGGGCTTATCGAATATTTCGTTACCCGTTCCTTTTACCGGACGATTTGACAAGGGTTATTTCAAACCCCGATAATTTATGTACCAATAAAACGGCATGTTCCTTTTCAGAACTATACGGGACTAAAAGCCCGATTTCTACCTCATCCACCGGATTGCCGTTCCCGTCGTAGCTGGTCAAAATTTCATGCACAGCGCCTTTTTCATCTACCGTAAGGAAACTTTCGATTAAACCGTTTTTCCCCGGATAATAGATTTTCCCCAAAAACGGATGATTCGAGGGAACGATGCGCTTCAGAAACGCCTCAATGGAAGCAGACAGGTATGCTATTTGTCATTTATCTCTAAATTTATAGGAGAAAAATACAAAAAAGGCCGAAAGACAGAAAAAATATAAGACCTGTATCATCGGTAACTAAACAATTTATTGTAATTTTGCACGGCTAATTGAAAAAGTAGCCTGATTTGTTGACACAAGTTTAAATTTTTAGGAATCAATATGAGTAATTTGAAAGAAAAACTTTTCTCGGAATTTCCTGCCGTTTCTACCGAACAATGGATGGAAAAGATCGTGGCCGACCTGAAAGGCGCCGATTTCGAGAAAAAACTCGTTTGGAAAACAAACGAAGGGTTTAATGTCAGACCGTTTTACCGGGCAGAAGACATTGCCGGGTTGAAAACGACCGATTCGCTTCCGGGCGAATTTCCTTATGTGCGTGGCGTGAAAAAAGACAATGACTGGTATATTCGCCAGAACATTGCCGTTACGGATTTTGCCGAAGCCAATCAAAAAGCGTTGGACGTCCTTAACAAAGGCGTTACTTCGCTGGGTTTTGAAATTCCCCGCGACGGAATCGGCAAGGAAAATATCGCCGTATTATTAAAAGGTATTTTACCGGAGTACATCGAACTCAATTTCACCACTTGCAACCTGCAATCGGTACGGTTAATTCAAATTTTGGTTGAATATTTCAAGGAAAACAACTACGATCTGAAGAAAATACAAGGCTCGATCAATATCGACTTTGTTGGAATCCTTTTGCGCAAAGGCCATCTCAAAGAGGAGTGGTTGCCGGTGATGACAGACGCTATCGCCGCCGTTTCTGAACTTGAAAATTTCAAAGTTCTGGCAGTCAATGCGTATCTGTTCAACAATGCCGGTTCGTTTATCACACAGGAACTGGGATATGCTTTGGCTTGGGGAAACGAACTGCTGCATCGCTTGACGGAAGCCGGCATCGATCCGACCGTAGCCGCCCGGAAAATCAAATTCAATTTCGGAACCGGCTCCAATTATTTTATGGAAATCGCCAAATTTCGCGCCGCCCGCTGGTTGTGGGCAGAAATTGTACAAGCGTATCAAACGGACGAAAACAACAATCGCCCGAACGGAACGCCGGACAAACCCTGTCGCTGCGCCGCCAAAATGGATATTTTTGCGCAAACTTCGACGTTCAACCAAACCGTATTTGACGCCCATGTGAATCTGCTTCGTACGCAAACCGAAGCCATGTCGGCAAGTATTGCCGGCGTTAATTCGTTATTGGTTAAAACTTTTGACGAATCGTATAAAACGCCGGACGATTTCTCGGAACGCATCGCCCGCAATCAACAGTTGCTGTTGAAGGACGAATGTCATTTCGACAAAGTGACGGACGCCTCGGCCGGTTCCTATTATATCGAAACGCTGACCGACGCCATCGCCCGGGAAGCATGGAAAATCTTCCTCGAAGCGGAAGAAAAAGGTTTTTACGAATCGGTCCAATCCGGAGAAATTCAAAGCAAAGTGAATGCATCCGCCGATAAGCGGGGCAAAGCGCTGGCGCTACGCCGAGAAATCCTGCTGGGAACCAACCAGTTCCCCAATTTCACGGAAACAGCGCACGTCGCAAAACCAAACGAATCCGCCCTACCCGATTCGTGCACTACGCACGCCGCGCCGTCTATCGAAACGCTCAATACCAAACGTTTGGGCGAAGCGTTTGAAACGTTGCGATTGGCGACCGAAAACTCCGGCAAAGAAATCAAAGCGTTTATGCTGACTATCGGCAATTTGGCCATGCGTCTGGCGCGTTCGCAATTCTCATCGAATTTCTTGGCTTGCGCCGGCTACAAAGTCATCGACAATCTCGGCTTTGAAACGGTAGAACAAGGCGTTGCCGCCGCCCGGAAAGCCGGCGCCGATATTATCGTACTCTGTTCGAGCGACGACGAATACGCCGTTTACGCGCCCGAAGCGCACAAACTCATCGGCGATCGGGAAATCCTCATCATCGCCGGCGCCCCCGCCTGCATGGACGATCTGAAAGCACAGGGCATTGCGAATTACATCAACGTAAAAAGTAATGTATTGGAAACTTTGCAAGAGTTAAACAGCAGATTATTAAAATAGTAAACACGAAGACACAAAGACGCAAAGTTTTTCATGGAAACAAAAGAAGAATACGAAAGATTAGGTAAAATAATTTTGAATGGCGCTCTAAACAATTATTACTTTTCATAAAAACTTTGTGCCTTCGTGTTTACACAAAAAAAAATAAAAATATGAACCCGAATTTCAAGAATATTCAAATCGAAAACATTGCACCGTCAACCGACGGCGGTTGCGCCACAGAACAGGAAAAGTGGCTGACTCCCGAACATATTAAAGTAAAACCGGTTTATACCAAAGCCGATTTGGAAAATATGGAACACCTGAATTACGCCTCCGGTATCCCGCCGTTTTTAAGAGGCCCTTACTCCGGCATGTACGCCATGCGTCCTTGGACGATTCGCCAGTACGCCGGATTTTCTACCGCCGAAGAATCCAACGCTTTCTACCGCCGGAACTTGGCTTCCGGTCAGAAAGGTTTGTCCGTCGCGTTCGACTTGGCAACGCATCGCGGGTACGACGCCGACCATCCGCGCGTAGTGGGCGACGTGGGAAAAGCCGGCGTTTCTATCTGCTCGCTCGAAGATATGAAAGTGCTGTTCGACGGAATCCCTTTGAAAGATATGTCGGTTTCGATGACCATGAACGGCGCCGTATTACCCATTCTCGCTTTTTACATCAATGCCGGACTGGAACAGGGCGCCAAATTGGAAGAATTGGCAGGAACCATTCAAAACGATATCCTCAAAGAATTTATGGTGCGAAACACCTATATTTACCCGCCCGAATTTTCGATGCGGATTATTGCCGATATTTTTGAATATACTTCGCAAAAAATGCCGAAATTCAATTCCATTTCTATTTCGGGGTATCACATGCAGGAAGCCGGCGCTACCGCCGACATCGAACTGGCTTACACGCTGGCCGATGGAATGGAATACCTGAAAACCGGTATCGAAGCGGGTATCAACGTAGATGCTTTTGCCCCGCGTTTGTCTTTCTTCTGGGGCATCGGGATGAATCATTTCATGGAAATCGCCAAAATGCGCGCCGCCCGGTTGCTGTGGGCAAAGATTCTGAAAAGTTTCGGCGCCAAAAACCCCAAATCGCTCGCTTTGCGTACGCACTGCCAGACTTCCGGCTGGTCGCTGACCGAACAGGATCCGTTCAACAACGTGGGACGTACCTGCATCGAAGCCATGTCTGCCGCTTTGGGGCATACCCAATCGCTGCACACCAACGCTTTGGACGAAGCCATTGCGTTGCCGACCGATTTCTCGGCGCGCATCGCCCGAAATACGCAAATCTACATTCAGGAAGAAACGTATATCACGAAAGAAATCGACCCCTGGGCCGGATCGTACTACGTGGAATCGCTGACGCAAGAACTCGCCGAAAAGGCTTGGACGCTGATTCAGGAAGTGCAGGAACTCGGCGGAATGGCCAAAGCCATCGAAACCGGTATCCCCAAAATGCGGATTGAAGAAGCCGCCGCCCGCGCGCAGGCGCGTATCGATTCCGGATATCAAACGATTGTCGGACTGAACAAATACCGCCTCGAAAAAGAAGATCCGATCGATATTCTCGAAATCGACAACACCGCCGTCCGGTTGCAACAAATCGAACGGTTGAACAAACTGAAAGCCGATCGCGACAACGCCGCCGTACAAAACATACTGACTGCCATTACCGAATGTGCAAAAACCGGTAACGGCAATTTACTGGAATTGGCGGTCGAAGCCGCTCGCGTCCGCGCCACGCTCGGCGAAATTTCAGACGCCTGCGAAAAAGTATGTGGAAGATATAAAGCCATCATTAGAACCATATCAGGAGTGTATTCATCAGAAACAAAGGGCGACGCCGCTTTCCGCAAAGCGCAGCTGTTGGCCGAACAATTTGCAAAGAAAGAAGGACGGCAACCGCGTATCATGATTGCCAAAATGGGGCAGGACGGGCACGACCGCGGCGCCAAAGTAGTAGCTACCGGCTATGCCGATTGCGGATTCGACGTGGACATGGGACCCCTGTTCCAAACCCCGGAAGAAGCCGCCCGACAGGCCGTCGAAAACGACGTGCACGTACTGGGCGTTTCGTCGCTGGCGGCCGGACACAAGACGCTGGTTCCGCAAGTCATTGCCGAACTGAAAAAACTGGGACGGGAAGATATTCTGGTCGTCGCCGGCGGCGTTATCCCTGCGCAAGACTACGATTTCCTCTATCAGGCGGGAGTGGTAGCCATTTTCGGACCGGGCACGCCGGTTACGAATGCGGCCATCACGATTTTGGAATTGTTGTTGGCGGAATAAGCTGAAAGAACCGAAAGAACAAACAAATGGCCGGCGAGTTAAAAATCTCCGTGGTTCAAACAATTCATATTTCAAGAAATGAATAATTTTGAAGAATATATCCGGCAAAACGAACCGCAAAAGAGAGAAAAAGGGTATGCCTGGCAAACGGCAATCGGGCTACAAGCAGTTGACGGTTTAAAGCCATCCGACTATTTGATAGAGACTGCCCGTAAGCATATTGAGGGAGATATTACGATAGACGAGGTACGTGAACTTATCAAAAGTTATTATGAATCGAAGGAAAATCGTACTGCCGACGCCGACGATACGGAAGAAGCCGACAAAGTATCTGTCAATATTGCCCGGTTGCTGAACGAGCGAACGTTTGCATTTACCATAGCCGGATTTACGGCAGTACACAAACGGATATTCGACGGCGTATTCAAATTTGCCGGTAAGATTCGCGATTATAATATCACAAAAAAGGAATGGGCGCTTCGGGGCGATACAGTGTTGTATGTATCGGCCCCCGACATTCGCCGAGCGATAGAATACGACCTTGAACAAGAACGGGCGTTCGATTATATCGGATTGAGTACGGCGCAAATGCTTGCCCACATAACCAAGTTTGTATCGGGACTCTGGCAGATACATCCGTTTGGCGAAGGAAATACGCGAACAACGGCCGTATTTACTATTCAGTATTTGCGTTCTATGGGGTTTGATGTAGAAAATGACCTTTTTGCCAATCATTCCCGGTATTTTCGGAATGCTTTGGTACGGGCAAACTATCAGAACGTACAAAAAGGTATCAAACGTAATCCCGAATATTTGGAACGTTTCTTTCGCAATCTGCTGATGGGAGAAAAGAATGAGTTAAAAAACAGATACTTGCTCATACAGTATCCCGAAGAATTGCAAGAAATAGAGAACCCGACGGAAAACCGAACAAGTACCGAACAACCGACCGAACAAGTACGGCTTCTTTTGTCGGTAATGGGTCGCGAACCTCTCGCATTAAAACAGTTAATGGAAAAGGTCGGATTAAAACACCGCCCTACATTCTTGACAAATTATATTAATCCGGCAATGAAAGATGGTTTTGTGAGAGTACTTTATCCCGAAAAGCCTAATCATCCCCACCAAAAATATTCGCTGACTGTTAAAGGAATGGCGTTATACGATCTTTTACACAGCTAAATTCTTTCCTCTCTTGACGACAAAAAGTCCGCCTCGCCATTCAAACAGGCAGGAGTGGTAGCCATTTTCGGACCGGGCACGCCGGTTACGAATGTGGCCATCACCATTAAGGCTAAGCAATCCAATGAATCCAACAGCGAAAACAAGTTCCGTTCTATTCTTGGAGGATACACCGTATCGGCAGGCCACATTGAACACCATAATGGTGATACGAGTGCCAGAAAAGCGTAAAGGTGTTCTTTCCTTCGTATCTTTCACAGCCGACTCCGCCTTTGTCCAATATTTCCAAACCGACAACCACCAATCGTTGTTTGCTCTTCGAGCTACGTCCGGTCTGCCCTTCTTCATATTCTCCAACAAAAAATTCATCCACATGTACTGTTCCGGTAAGCGGATGCTTCCCGGAACTGCACATTGCTTGCTGTATCTTCCATTTGAATTCCCAACAGGTTTTCTGGCGTAAATCAAACTCGTGCGAAAGTTCCAATGATGACATACCCTT
>JAITAH010000217.1 GCA_031284225.1 Dysgonamonadaceae bacterium
AGAACTTTTTTGGCACGATATATGTTATATAATCAAAAGTGCGTTTATTTTTTATTATTATACAGTATGAATAAAAATGATTTAATTGCCGCTATCGCCGGCGAATCGGGCCTCACGAAGGTCGATGCAAGAAGAGCGTTGGAAGGTTTCTTAACCGCAGTTTCCAGAGAGCTTAAATACGGAGGGAAAGTTACATTGGTAGGACATGGAACCTATCAGATAGTAGAAAAAGCGGAACGGAAAGGCGTTAATCCGCAAACGAAAAAACCCATTAAAATTGCTGCTAAAAAGGTAGTAAAATTCAAACCTTCTGCGATGCTGTCTTAGGACGAGCGCATCCGAAAGATATAGATGGCTGTCAGCTACCGCGCGACCTCGCAGGAAACTGTGAGGTCGTTAATTTATATCTTTACTGCGACAACAGATAAATCAAACCCACAAGCAACCCCAACAGGATTAGTAAATAGCCTGCATAATGAACCATCGTCGTATTTTTTTTCTTTTCTTTTTTCATTGTGCGTGCAAAGTAAAGCGGTTTTCCCGAATTATACAAACTTTTGAGCAAGTATTTTCCATAACCGCGCTGTCGGGTAACGGTTGAAGCAAAAAAACGCTTAAAAAGTTACATATACTTGTTGTATTTACTCTATCAATATTTCCAATTATTCTTTTGAAAATTAACCAAGTTTGATTACTTTTATCCCAAATTTTGAAATGAATCGATGCTAACAGAAGAAAGACATCCGTGGAATTGGTATGTGCCCTTCGGTGCAAAGGCTGTCATTATCGGAACATTCCCTCCGACTCTCCGGAATTGGTCGTACGACTTTTTTTATCCCAATAAAAACAATTATTTTTGGCGAATCATGGCCGTGCTGGACGGACGCAAAATACAACACATTTCCGGACAGGAAGCCGTGGCGGAACGAAAAGCCATCCTCGACCGGTTGCGCGTCGGACTGTCCGATATGGGAAAAACGATTCGCCGGGAAGAAGACAATTCGATGGACGAAAACCTGCACATCGTGGAATATATGGATATTCTTCGGTTGCTGGAAGAAAACCCATCCGTCAACAAATTAATATTTACCAGCAGTTCGGGCAAAGTCAGCGCCATCCGCTGGTTCAAAGACTATTTAAACATGCGCGGAATCCAGTATCCGCTGCCCAAAGGTCCGCGACCGCTGCATCGCCGCTTGGAATTGCAAGGCCGTCCCGTCGAGGTTGTTCTCTTATATTCTACCTCGCCTCGCGTGGGCGCTACCGTTTCTTTCAATACATTAACGGAACTGTTTGCACAAGAAATCAAATAATATTCACTATTAATAAAAACAGACTATGCGACTTTTATTATTAAGTAATTCAACGAATCCGGGAGAAGAATATCTTTCGTGGGCAAAAGCCGAAATTCAAACCTTTTTGGGGAACATTCCAACCACTGCCGTTTTTATTCCTTACGCCGCCGTTTCGTTCGGTTACGACGAATACGTCGCCAAAGTGGACAAAGTTTTTTCCCCGTTGGGATGTAAAATTACCGGTATTCATCGCGTATGGGATCCTGTACAAACGGTAGAAAACGCCGAAACCATCATCATCGGCGGAGGCAATACCTGGCGATTGGTTCAGCAAATGCGTGAACACGGATTGATGGAAGCTATCCGCGCAAAAGTACAGGCCGGAACGCCTTACATCGGCTGGAGCGCCGGAAGCAATGTGGCTTGTCCTACCATGAAAACGACGAACGATATGCCGATTGTCGATCCTCGCGGCATGGGCACGCTTCGCCTGATTCCTTTCCAAATCAATCCGCATTACTTGGATGCACATCCTGCCGGCCACGGCGGCGAAACACGCGAAGACCGCATCCGCGAATTTATCGAACTCAATTCCGATGTTTTTGTGTTAGGCTTGCGCGAAGCCTGTCTGTTGAAACGGGAAGGCAATGTATTGCAACTGATCGGCTCAAAGACCGCCCGCCTGTTCCGGAAAGATTGGCCGACGCGGGAATTATCGCCCCAAGACGATTTATCGTTTTTGCTGGAAAGTACGATACCACAAGTACCGTTTTGCTAACTTATCCTAATTTTACTGTTACAACGTAACAGAAGTAAATAAATGAGAGAGAGGCTGCCGCGACTTGCGGGACAACCTCTCTTTCTGCATTCTTGATCTTTCGTTGTTTTACGGCGTTAATATGCCGCTTTCACTGCCCTTATGCCGCTGATTACAATATAAACGCCACGCACATGTAAAGGAATATGCTGTTCGGTAGCGTTCGCTTTGCTCTGATGGATCAACTGACCCTGCATGTTGTAGAGACTCAGCGTTTCGCCGGGGATGAGGCCGGTTATCCGAAAGCCGGCGCCGGCGGCAATAACCCGTAGCGTGGATGATTCGACGTTTTCCGTTCCAACAGGTCTTACCGTATAGGCGATGTTTATGGAAACCGGCGTCAGGCCGTCGGCGCTGACGGTCAACGTGAGCGTATAAACGCCGGGAGCGAGGCTTGCGTCAGGCGTGAGAACGATGTTCGTTTCGCTACCGGCAGACAGGCTGCCCGGAGTCGCCGGCGAGAGGATGAACGCATCGGAACGATCGCCTGTCAGGGTCAGCGTCAAATCGCCTGTCGCCACGTTGCCGGTATTGAGGATGCCTATCGTCGTTTCGTCCAGCAGCAGAAGTTCGATCTGTTTTACCGGCGTCGGCGCGTAAGGCGTGGCAATGATTACGCCCGGCGTTTCGACGGTTACGACTGCCGCCTGTCCCCGCTTTAGGGTAACGGTAAACAGGAATGAACCGTCAACGCCTGCCGGAGTCGTTTCCGTTCCGGCTATAGCCGGCGTAAGCGAAGTTATACCGACTTCGGCGTCGATGGGTTCCGCGCTTGCCGAACGAAGTTGCATGTTGTGCGACTGTCCGAACAAGACGTTGAGCGTATAGATTAACCAGGTCTTTACCGTTGTTTCCGTATTGCCCGTAGCTTGAGCAATGTGGTAGGTTCCCTCTTCGATAGCTGCTTTTGCCGCATCGACGGCTTCATTGTCCAACTGCGCCTGCGTTTTTTGGAAAGTTGCCCGGACGGTTACATTATAAGCAGGCATAATGAAAGTGCGGTCGGCGCCGGCGCCGCTGAGCGCGACAGTCGTACTTTCCGAGCCTGTACGGAATACCGTAATGGTTTCCAGTTCGTAGCCGTTGGCGGGCGTAAGGGTCAGGGATACCGTTGTCCCTGCCGTTGCGACTGTCGGATTTGCCGTTACCGTACCGTTGGCGCTGCCTTCAATCGTAACGGCATACGTTGTCGGGGCGATATATGCCGTGGCGATAATCGTCCCGCTGTTGCTTGCCGTCAAATAGCTGTTTCCCTTTGTAAGCGATACGGTAAAACGGAACGAGCCATTGACGCCCGAAGGATTATCTGCCGTTCCGGCAGTAGCTGCATAGAAACTGCTGAATGCAACAATGGCAGTGGAAGCCGTTATCGTGATCCCTGTTGCACTCATGCCGGGAAGAGCATTGATTCGGTTGACAAGCCAATTCCTCACCGTAGATTGGGTATTGCCTGTGGCTTGAGGAAGAGTACAGCTAAGCGCTTCGATGAGCGATTGAGCCGTTTCTACTGCCGTTTGGTCGGCGTTCTTTTGGAAAGTCGCCGTTACCGTTACGCCGTAGGCCGGCATGGTGAACGTGCGGGTATTGCCGCTGCCCGAAAGGGCGACGGTCGCATACGGGGAGGCGGTTTGACGGACGGATATGGAGGCAAGCTCATAACCTGTGTTGGTAGAGACGGCCAGCGTGACGGTTTCGCCCGCCACGGCGGATGTTTTGTCCGCGGTGACGCTGCCGCCCTCGAAGGTGGCGATGCTTACGCCGTAGGTCGGAGCCGGAGCCGGAGCCGCCGTCACTGTGGCAATCAATTTATTGCTGATCACCGATATATCGAACGTGTAGCCCGATGCGGTGGTCGTGCTGTTCGCCGGTGTGCCGGTAAGCGTG
>JAITAH010000222.1 GCA_031284225.1 Dysgonamonadaceae bacterium
CTATGTGAAAGGGTTAATTCTTTCATGTCATCAATCGTAACTGAAAGCGGTGAATCCTTGCCGATACCAACCTCTTTATTGTATAACTGAAAATTCTCGAAAGCGATGTATGGCTTAAAGGCGTTACTCTTGATTTTTTCCGGGAAAAAGGATAAAATTCCTCTTGTAAATCCCAGTAACATACGATGAGAACGTGTAAACAAACTCGGACCTTCCGAAAAACTTTCCGTTTCCATCAACCGTTTGATTTCGCCAAAAGTCTGAAACGTTTCGGTTTTCGGATGAAAGCGAATCAAATTGTTTTGCGTGGTTATCCACAACAAAGCATTAGAATCTTCTTCGATGGATAGCGCCAGATCGGAGGGCAACCCGTTTTTTTGAGTGTAAGACTTGAATCGGGCAGGGAACCCTCGGTCGTCAAATGCCACAACCCGATTAACGCCGCCGCCGAAAATGGCAATGAACATCTCGCCCGATGAAGTTATCTTGATGTGATGCACATCATTGTTGCTCAAACTTTCTTTGTCGCCCGGAATGCGGGCAAAGTAAGCATAGTCGATATTGTCCGGCGACAAAAAATCCGACCGGAACATAAACAATCCTACTGTGGTTCCCACACAGATATTGCCGCGTTTGTCTTCGGTAATGAACCGTACCCGATAGCCGTTGTCCATCGGATAATTCTTCAAGTTGTTCCGATAATGGATAAAGCGCAATTTATCCGCTGCCGAATCCTCGATCAAGTTAAGGCCGCCGCCATAAGTGCCTATCCAAATATGACCTTTGCTGTCTTCAAAAACACTGTAAACCGCATTATCGCTCAAACTGTAAATATCGTCCGGATTCTTCCTGAATTGTTCGATGGAAAATATAAATGCCTTTGCATTTTCTTTTTTCACACGATACAAACCATCGCCTTTGGTTCCGATCCACAAAACACCCTGTTTGTCCTGCACGAAACAATAAGCGGAATTGGGGAACGAATAAGCCGTTGAACCTACTTTCCCATTGTTTTGCAGATAACCCAATAATCGCTCATGTTTATCATAAATCCGAATTTTTCCATCTTTGGTAGAGACCCAACAATTCCCGTCTTTGTCTTCAAACACCGCCCTTACTTCATTGGATAAGCCCGACGGTTTTCGCGGATCCTGCAATTGAATCCGGAATTCATTCGTATCAAACACCACTTTTTCCAAACCATTGGAAATGGCGCTTAGCCATAAATGTCCCTGCCGATCCACATAAGCAGAATGAAACGTATCGGAGAATGCAGGATCTTTGTCCCACTGATTATAGAAAGGAATCAAATCATCTTTGTCCGCATCATACAAAGCAAAGCCGCCGCCTCTCGGATGCACCCATACCCGTTTTTTTACATCTTCAATAACAAAGAACGTGGGTAACGGATTGAAGTCATAAGCTTGTTTGGAAAAATGTTTCATCGTTCGGGTTTCCATGTTGAATTTTGAAACGCCTAACTGATCTGTTTCCAACCAAAGATTATGATAATTATCAAGATAAGCGGAAAAAATAGTATTGGATCGCATCCCGGGCAAAGTAGATACATTGAAAGCCTGTAATTGTTGTGTTTTCCGGTTGGCGATATAAAAGCCGTTCTTTGAAGTAATCATTAATATTTCGTCGCCACGGAGCTTTTTAATATCGCAGACGTCGGATGTCGTTCCGATTTCCTGTAATCGAAAAGCATTCGATTGCCCGTCAAATATCCAGATTCGCCCATTGTTAGATCCAAAGTAGATTTCTTCATCCGCGAATTCCTCAGCACAAAAAAACGATTGTCGGAATCCGCTGGAATCCGCTTTTTCAACGAAAAACGAGGACAATTCGCGCGTCTTCGCATCTATCCGGTGCAATCCATTATTCGTCAATAACCATGTGTTTTGCCGGTGATCTTCAAAAATATTCAATACACGGTTATTTTTCGATGGGATTTCTTGTAGATAAAGGCGGGCGCGCGACAAAGAGTCTTCAACGCAAATACAACCGGATTGTTCCGGCAATATCCACAATCTTCCGGAAGGCATTAATAAAATCCGTGAACTGAAAAAATTGATTTGCGGGTATTCCGGAAGCGACTGGAACCCTTCAAAAGTTTCCGTCCGGGGATCGAAACGATGCACTTCTCCATCGTAGGTTTGCAGCCAAATATACCCCTGTTTATCTTCGACGATATGGTCGATTCGGGTGCTTTTCATCTGATAAGGATTACCCGGATAAATTTTATACGTTGTAAATTCAGAACCATCGAAACGGCATAAACCATCCCAAGTAGCAAACCACATAAATCCTTTTCTGTCTTGCAGCATATCCCGTACCGAATATTGCGGCAATCCGTCTTCCACCGAATAATGAACGAAATAGCAAGAGGATTGGGACAAAAGAGAAATACTGCCTAAAAAGCAGCAACAAGCAATCATTAAAAATATCCTCTTTTGCATACGGTACTTGAACTTTTGTTTTTATACAAAAATATCTATTTCCAAACAGATTCCAAATAGACGGAAATCATTTCAACCATGTCAAATTGATTTTTAGAACAAGACAAATTGACAAAAAACCATTTTGTCTTCATTATTAAGCAAAAATACACCTCTTATACTATTAAGAAACACTTAATTTTGGAACCAATTACTGTTATGTTAAATTTATAAGTAAAGTTATGTATGAAGCAAAAATCTAATGCGCGAAAAATCAGGACACGCCAGTTGTGGATTTTGTTACTAATGTTATGGATCACTCCTCTAACGCTCTCTGCTCAAAACATTACCGTAAAAGGCAATGTGACGGATTCGCAAGGTGAACCTGTTATAGGGGCATCTATTGGAGTAGTCGGAATGAGTTCGATAGGTACGGCTACCGATCTCGACGGAAATTTCACGTTAAATGTTCCATCGGGAAGTAAATTGTCGGTATCCTATCTGGGAATGATTACCAAAGAGGTTCAGGCAACAACCGGAACAACAATGAATATCATACTCGAAGAAGACTCCCAGTCTTT
>JAITAH010000247.1 GCA_031284225.1 Dysgonamonadaceae bacterium
TGTTTCATCCTGTTTCTGTGCCTGCGCCATTTGCGGCAACAGAAATATTAAAATAATATATATTCGTAAATCTATTTTTCTATTCATTCTAATTGTGTTATAAAATTTTCAACAGACCGCTTGTACGGGGCTAACTGTTATTAGCTCCGCAAGGTCCATGTTTCTCGCAGCCTGAACAAAAATCATTCCCCTCACCATAAAAAGAGTCAGGCCTCCCAACAGCGCGCCGGCAAAATACCGTAATGCCTGAATAATTAAACAGGCTAAAAAAACCAAGACCAGCAAAAAGCCTACTTACCTGATTTTTTCGTTGAAAGGCTTTCCCTCATACATGATTAACTTTTTGTTTTCAACTTCAATTGCCAGTTCCAAGCCGACCGCAAGGTGTCTTCAATGGTTTCGACGGCTTTCCAACCTAAGACTTCATTCGCATAATGCGGATCTGCCCAGATTTGTTCAATATCGCCCTCTCTCCTTCCGACAATTTTATGCGGAACTTTCGCTCCGGTTGCCTGTTCAAATGTGCGGATTAATTCCAGAACGGACAAACCGCGACCGGTGCCCAGATTAAAATATTCGAGACTGGCGGCCGATGAATGATTCAACAACCGTTCGATGGCAATCACATGTGCCTTCGCCAAATCCACCACATTGATATAATCGCGGATACAGGAGCCGTCGGGCGTATTATAATCGTCGCCGAAGACCGACAGTTCTTTGCGGATTCCGGCGGCCGTTTGCGTGAGAAAAGGAATCAGGTTTTGCGGAACGCCGTTGGGCAATTCCCCGATTTCGGCAGTAGGGTGTGCGCCTATCGGATTGAAATACCGTAAAATAATACTTTTATAGGGCATTCCGGCATGAATGGCATCACGAATAATTTCTTCGTCGATCTGTTTGGTATTGCCGTAAGGGGAAACGGCCGGTAGAATTGGCGCCGTTTCATCGACCGGCAGGCGATGGGGCTGGCCGTAAACCGTACAAGAAGAGGAAAAAACGATACCTTCCACTTGATATTCCGGCATCAGTTCCAGCAAGTTGAGCAGCGAAACGATAT
Source organism: Dysgonamonadaceae bacterium (assembly GCA_031284225.1). The sequence continues at coordinate 1,058 of JAITAH010000247.1, forward strand.
TGTTCCGGTAATACAACAAGGGTTTTTCAACCGATTCGCCCACCGCTTTGCTGGCTGCAAAATGGATAATCCCCTTTATACCGGCATATTTATCGAAAACACCGATCAGCGCCTCTTTGTCCGTACAATCGACTTGCTCAAAGGCGGGACGAATCCCTGTGATTTTCTCAATACCGTCCACCACTTCCGCACTGGAATTGGACAGATTGTCGATAATAACTACTTCGTAACCGGCATTTTGCAACTCTACCACCGTATGGGAACCGATGTAGCCGGTTCCGCCCGTAACTGCTATTTTTTCTTTCATCGTTTAATTATTTAATTGTTTATCTGTGAATTTATGAACGTACAAAGGTTGCGGATTCTCCCGAATCTATCCAATGGTTACGCGGGAAAACGGCTCGGCATCCATGCCGCAAAACGCTCCCGCCGAATACTTAAAAGATCCGCACATCGCCACCATGGCCGCATTATCGGTCGTAAAAGCCAAGGGGGGAATATGGATTTTCCAGCAGTATCGGCCGGCAGCCGCTTCAAACGCTTTCCGCAAACCGGAATTGGCCGAAACGCCTCCGGCAACGGCCACCTCTTTCATCTTCAAATCGTTGGCGGCTTTCTTCAATTTATCCATTAAAATATCAATAATCGTAGCTTGCAGACTGGCGCACAAGTCCGCTTTGTGGTCTTCGACGAAACCGGGATTTTCTTTCAACCGGTCGCGCAGCAAATACAGGAACGAGGTTTTCAATCCACTGAAACTGTAATCGTAACCGGCTATTTGCGGCTTACTCAGCCGAAACGCCTGAGGGTTGCCTTCTTTCGCCAAACGGTCGATAACCGGGCCGCCGGGATAGGGAAGCCCCATCACTTTGGCGCACTTGTCGAACGCTTCGCCCGCCGCATCGTCGATCGTTTGTCCGATAACTTCCATATCGTTCCAGGCACGCACAAGGATGATTTGCGAATTTCCACCCGACACCAGTAAACACAAAAACGGGAATTGAGGCGGATTTGCATCCGTTTCGTTTAGTTGGATAAAATGCGCCAACACATGGGCTTGCAAGTGGTTGACCTCTACCATTGGAATATTCAGGGCGACGGCAAACCCCTTCGCAAAGGAAGTTCCCACCAAGAGCGAACCCAGCAGTCCGGGGCCGCGGGTAAAGGCTACCGCCGATACCTCTTCTTTCCGGATGCCGGCCTGTTTCAGCGCCTGATCGACTACGGGAATAATGTTTTGCTGATGCGCCCGGGAAGCCAGTTCGGGTACTACCCCGCCATAGACTTCATGCACTTTTTGGCCGGCAATGACGTTGGACAGTAATACGCCGTCGCGCAGCACAGCCGCCGAAGTGTCGTCGCAAGAAGATTCTATGCCTAAGATAATCACGCTCATCGATCCTCAATCCAGTTTCAAGACGGCGAGGAAAGCCTTTTGCGGCACTTCCACATTCCCTACCTGTTTCATCCGTTTTTTACCCTCTTTCTGTTTTTCGAGCAGTTTGCGTTTCCGGGTAATATCGCCGCCGTAGCATTTGGCGGTTACATCCTTGCGCACCGCCTTGATGGTTTCGCGGGCAATGATTTTCGCCCCGATAGCCGCCTGTATGGCCACATCGAATTGCTGGCGCGGTATCAGTTCCTTGAGTTTTTCGCACATCCGCCGGCCGAACGGAACGGCATTATCCACATGCGTAAGCGTAGAAAGAGCATCTACCGGCTCACTGTTTAAGAGAATATCGAGTTTGGCCAATCGCGAAGGCCGGTAATCGTGCAGGTGATAATCGAAGGAAGCATAACCCTTGGAAATGCTTTTCAACTTATCGTAAAAGTCAATGACAATTTCGCCTAAGGGCAAATCGTAAATAATCTCTACCCGGTCGCCGGAGATATAATCCTGTTTGACCAATACGCCGCGCTTGCCGAGGCAAAGCGTCATAATCGGCCCGATGTAAGTTGTACTCGTAATCACCGAAGCCCGGATAAACGGCTCTTCGATATGATCAATCAAAGTCGGATCGGGCAATCCCGCCGGGTTATGGACTTCTTTACAGCCCCCCTGTTTATCATATACTTTGTAGGAAACATTGGGAACGGTGGTGATAACATCGCTGTTATACTCCCGCTCCAATCGTTCCTGAATGATTTCCATGTGAAGCAAACCGAGGAATCCGCAACGGAAACCGAAGCCCAACGCCACCGACGATTCCGGTTGGAACGTCAGCGAAGCATCGTTCAACTGCAATTTTTCGAGAGAGGAACGCAGGTTCTCAAAATCTTCCGTTTCTATCGGATAAACGCCGGCAAAAACCATGGGTTTCACTTCTTCAAATCCTTCGATGGCTTTGTTGCACGGCCGTTTGACGTGAGTAATCGTATCCCCCACCTTCACCTCTTTCGAGGCTTTGATGCCGGAAATAATATAGCCGACATCGCCACAGGAAACTGCTTCGCGCGGCGAAAGCTCCAATTTCAGGATACCGACTTCGTCGGCTTCGTATTCCTTGCCGGTAGCGACGAATTTCACCCAGTCGCCCTTGCGTATCGAACCGTTGACGATTTTGAAATAGGCGATAATCCCGCGAAACGAATTAAAGACCGAGTCGAAAATCAAGGCTTGCAGAGGCGCTTCCGGATCGCCTTTCGGCGCCGGCGTTTTTTCGATAATCGTATCCAGAATCGTGTAAACGCCCTCGCCGGTTTTGCCGCTGGCGCGGATAATAGCGCTCCGATCGACGCCCAGCAGTTCGACAATCTGGTCTTCCACTTCTTCGGGCATGGCGTTCGGCAAGTCGATTTTGTTCAGCACGGGAATGATTTCCAAATCGTGCTCCAGCGCCATATAGAGGTTGGAAATGGTTTGAGCTTGAATGCCTTGCGTCGCATCGACAATCAATAAAGCGCCTTCGCAGGCGGCGATGGAGCGGGAAACTTCGTAAGAAAAATCGACGTGCCCCGGCGTATCGATCAGGTTGAGCGTATAATTTTCGCCCTTATATGTATATTGCATCTGGATCGCATGGCTTTTGATGGTGATGCCGCGTTCGCGTTCCAGATCCATATCGTCCAGCACTTGCGCCTGCAAGTCTTTCCCCTGAACGGTTTGAGTATATTCCAGTAAACGGTCGGCCAG
>JAITAH010000024.1 GCA_031284225.1 Dysgonamonadaceae bacterium
TGCGTATATGCGGCTTGTACTACGTTGTATGGAATCGTTTCAAAGATCGAAATAAATAAGCGTTTTTCAAACGCGGATGCAAAGGTACGACTTATTTTTTCATCCGCAATAGATTTCTAACAATTATTTTCATAAAAAAGCCAATCTGTTAGAAATCAACCAAATATTTTTACGCTCTCTTATAATTTTATACGTAAATATTTTTTTTAGGTCGTTTGGAACTCGCACGATTTTTATTATTATGGACTGGGATATTTTTAATCATACCGATTTCATACTGAGCTGTATGCGTTTTCTGTCCTTATCAACTTCCAGTATTTTTACTTGTACGTGTTGGTGAATCGATACGACGCTTGTCGGATCGGATATATAGCGGTCGGCCATGTTGGAAATGTGCACCAAACCTTTTTCTTTGATTCCGATATCGACGAAACAGCCGAAATTGGTAATGTTGCTGACGATTCCGGGCAGGATTTGGCCTTCGCGCAAATCGTCGATGGTGCGAACGTTCGGATCAAATTCAAAGATTTTAATTCCCTGGCGGGGATCGCGACCGGGTTTATCTAATTCGGCCATAATATCTTTCAGGGTAGGCATTCCGGTTTGGTCATCGACGTATTGATTCAATTGGATTTTACGTTTTTGTTCCGGATTTTTGATAAGTTCATCGACGGTGCAATGCAAATCGCCGGCCATCGCTTCTACAATATAATAGCTTTCGGGATGTACGGCAGAATTATCCAGGGGATTCTTCGCTCCGGGAATCCGGAGGAATCCGGCCGCCTGTTCGTAGGCTTTTTCACCCAACCGGGGAACTTTCAACAGTTCTTTCCGAGACTGGAACGGGCCGTTTTTCGTCCGGTATTCCACAATATTTTTGGCCAAGGATGGCCCCAGACCTGAAACGTAAGTCAACAAATGGACGCTGGCGGTATTCAGATTGACGCCGACCTGATTGACGCAATTTTCGACCGTTTGATCCAGCGAGTTTTTTAATTCGGCAGGATTGACGTCGTGCTGGTACTGCCCTACCCCGATGGATTTCGGTTCGATTTTCACTAATTCGGCCAAAGGATCCATCAACCGGCGGCCAATACTGATGGCGCCGCGAACCGTTACATCGTATTCGGGAAATTCTTCGCGGGCTATTTTGGAGGCCGAATAAACCGATGCTCCGTCTTCGCTGACGACAAACACCTGTATTTTCCGGTCGTAGCGCAGGTTGGCGATAAAATGTTCCGTTTCGCGGCCGGCGGTACCGTTACCGATGGCAATAGCGTCCAGCGCATAGGCGCTGACTAACGACGTGATTTTCATACCGGCTTTGCTGATTTCGTGCTGCGGGGGATGCGGATAGATCGTTTCATTGTGCAGGAGATTTCCTTGTGCATCCAAACAGACGACTTTGCAGCCGGTGCGAAAGCCGGGATCGATGCCCAACACCCGTTTTTGCCCCAAGGGAGGAGCGAGAAGCAACTGTTTCAGGTTTTCGGCAAAGACGCGAATGGCTTGCCGGTCGGCTTTTTCCTTCGACAGGGCGGCGTATTCCGTTTCGATACCGGATTTCAACAAGCGTTTGTAACTGTCTTTGACGGCCATCTCGACCTGTTCGGAGGCATCGCTCCGACCGTTACGGACAAAGCGTTTCGTTAAGATTTCGCACCCGCGATCGTCGTCGGGCGAAATACTTACCCGGAGAAAACCTTCGGCTTCGCCCCGGCGCATGGCTAAAAGGCGGTGGGAGGTCGAACGCGCCAGCGGCTCGCTGAAATCGAAGTAATCGCGATACTTGGCGGCTTCGGTTTCTTTGCCTTTGACGACTTTGGCGGCGATGACGGCTTCCTTTTTAAATAGGTTACGAATAGCGTTGCGGGCGTATTCGTCTTCGTTGATCCATTCGGCTATAATGTCGCGGGCGCCTTGGAGAGCGTCGTCGATGTCCCGGACTTCGTCGTTCAAGAACCGTTCGGCCTGAGGACGGATTTCCCGTTCGATTTGCGCCAAGACGATTTTTGCCAACGGCTCCAAGCCTTTTTTCCGGGCGACTTCGGCTTTCGTCCGTTTTTTGGGCTTGTAGGGCAAATAAATATCTTCCAGCTCGGCGCTATTCCAACATTCTGCGATACGGTTAATCAATTCGGGCGTAAGTTTACCCTGTTCGTCGATGGTGTGCAGGATGGTTTCTTTGCGTTTGGCCATTTCCTGCAATTTTTCGTACTGCTGTTTGATTTCGCCGATTTGCACTTCGTCTAAGCCGCCGGTCGCTTCTTTCCGGTAGCGGCTGATGAACGGGATAGTAGCGCCTTCATCCAGTAATTCAATGGTTTTCGCTATTTGCCGTTCCGGGACTGCCAGCGACTGGGCAATGAGTTTCGAATAGATTTGCATAATTTTTTAACAGATATGGCTTCAAAAGTAGTTATTTTTTTAGAAAAGGAAAAATGCCCTTAACATAAAGTACGTTGTCATTGCGGGCTTGACTCGCAATATCCTGAAAAGCGCTGTGTGTTTCAGGAAATCCCACGTCAAGCGCGGGATAACGGGATTGAAAAACAGGCACAATTGCCTAAAAACCTCATTCCCACCTAATTTCACAAACAAAACAACATCAGTAGCAAATAAAACAGATTATTCTGTATCATTAACCTCATTACATCATTTTCATACAATTAATAAGGTAATGAGGTTTCGTTTATTCGATCAAACTCACTGCTACTGAGATTGTTTTGTGAAGAATTAGGTAAAAACGAGGGTACAGGCGATGAGTCGGGAATATTGCGATGGCATTTCGCCCGAAGCAATCCATTGATAATTAATAATCTGGTTTGCTTCCTGCTTCGTTCCTCGCAGTTCGCAATGACGAGAAATCGACTTTTTGATACTGCCTCGACTTTCTATTGACATGAATGCCTTACCGGCAAGGCGGATGCCGGATAAAAGGTTGCAAAACACACGAATCGTCTAAAATAATGCCCAGTTCAGGGCATTCATGTCAATAGAAAAGGAGGGTGCGGGACGCAAACCCATACGCCGGA